>JAABTA010000054.1 GCA_011390075.1 Helicobacteraceae bacterium
AATTTAGATATTGACTTTAATGATGCAATAGCAGACGGCAAAAAAAGAGAGCTTTTCTTTACTCTTAATGAGACTCCTGTCTCCGTGAGCATTCCCGATGGAGCTTCAAAAAATCGTGTCGCCTCTTTGGTAGCAGAGGCAATTGCTCAAAGCAAGGCTCAAGGCATAACGGTTCGCTCAACAGGAGAGAGGCTCACGCTCTCTAGTGCAGAAAATCTTTTTATTGCTAACTCGACAGACTCCTCAGTTTTAGAAAATAGCGGAGCCATTTTGGCAAAATATGAGAAAAACCCTACCTCTGCCAATGGATTTTCCACCTTAGAAGATCTTAAAAACATGACGCAAAAGGGTATCAACTCTGTTTACGAAAATGGGTCAGAAGTAAAAATAAACACCCAAGGCGCTTTGGAAATAGAGGCAAACCAAGATTTTAATTTCTCCATCAAAAGCACCGATAATAGCAATGAAGATCTCATCAATACCCTTAGTGCGCTTAACTCCTCCTACACCCAAGGGAGCACCCAGTCCTCGTTTGCTTTTCAGACAAAATCAAAAGATCTCATCAGCTCCATTATCACCCCTGAAGGAGAGAAAAAATCTGTCAAGCTAGAGTTCTTGCAAACCGATACACAAAACAATTTAGGCGGGGATAACTGGGAGCTAGAGGCGTCTATATATGAGAGAAAACCTCTAGATCTTTCAAGTGATTTGGCCAATCTCTTTGGCAATACAGAGGCAACATCTCTAGAGAGCGGTGATGATATCTGGATCCGTGGAGGCAATATTGCCCCAACACCTACCGATAGTGGTTATGGATATAAGCTCTCTTTAGCTAACGATGTTTTAAATGGTAAAAGCTCTAATATTAGCTTTACAATCAACGGACAAGATCTCTCTTTAAATATCCCTGATGGCTCCTCCAAAGAGATGATAGCCACAAGCTTACAGACCCTTCTTAAAGAGCGTGGTTTTCAAGCAGAGGTTGATGGCTCTAAAGATCTGATAATTCACCCAAAAGATGACAAGCTAGTCATTACCAATGGCAACGCCTCTTTAACTGGAATAAATATGGAAGATTTTGCCTTGCAACGGCTGGAGTATGATGCGCAAGGTGAGAATGGATTTACCACCACACAAGATCTTTTAGAGCAGATAAATGGGGCACTAGAGCCTCTCTCTTTAGATGCAAGCTTGGAAAACGGAAAACTAGCGATGAGCAACGCCTCCGATGAAGAGGGATTTTTCTCATTTTTACTGGGAGAAAATAGTGATAGAGACTTTTTTCAATCTCTTAGCTCCCTAGGAGGTTCAATGGCTGCAAACTCTACAATTTTTTCAAATACCCTAGAGACACAAGACACCGTAAGCTCTACCAAACAGAGCCTAGAGTTTTTAGAAGATGGTTCTCTTAAAGCGATCGATCCTATAGAACTTGACAACCTAGGAACGCCTCTATCTATAGATCTCAATGAGCTTGTAAGCTCCTCTTCTAATACAGCCTTAGCCGATACAGTCCAACACAATGGCACTATTGCAGGGAACTTTCAAGGCTACTCCGTTGGACAAAATGGCAAGATTAGTGCCTCTTTTGACAATGGCCAATCTGCTACGGTTGGTAAAGTCTCTGTGTTTCATTTTCAAAACGACCAAGGACTTGAGCGCATTGGGGATAATCTTTTTAAATCCTCTAACAATAGTGGCGATGCCATATTTTACTATGATGATAATGGCAATATTATAGACTCTTCGGCTATTAGAGATAAAACTTTAGAAAATAGTAATGTCTCAACCTCCACAGCACTTACGGAGCTTATTTTGTATCAACGAAGTTTTGAGGGCGCCTCAAAGGCAATTACCACAAGCGATCAGATGATACAAAAAGCCATCAATATGAAAAACTAAACTCTTTTTACCCTATAAATATAATTTTCGGAATATTTTTTGCTAGTTTTAGAAAGCAAAAAGTTGGGTTAATAGACTGATTAGGCAATTAATTTTAAGGATTTCAATATGATGCGTTCACTTTGGAGTGGTGTTTCAGGACTTAATGCACATCAAACTGGTATCGATGTAGAGGGTAATAACATTGCTAATGTTAATACCGTTGGGTTTAAATACTCTCGTACCAATTTTGAAGACTACATGTCCCAGACAACATCACCAGCAATATCACCACAAGGAAAACTCGGTGGTAAAAATGCAACTCAAATAGGAAGCGGTTCCACAGTTGCAAATATACAACAAATTCATAGCCAAGGGGCTACACAAGGAACCGACAACGACACTGACATGTCCATTAACGGAGAGGGTTTCTTTGTTGTCAGTGGCAATGGAGGCAATAGCTACCAATACACAAGAGCTGGAAACTTTACCTTTGATGCCAATGGGAACCTTGTCAATCCAAATGGTATGATAGTGCAAGGCTGGCTTGCAGATAAGAACTACGAAATAAACTCCACAGGAGGTCTTAATAACATTACAGTCGATCAAGGTCTTACCACTCCAGCAAAAGCAACAGGACAAGTCAATATTGTTGCCAATCTTAACTCAGGAACCTCTGTAGGCGAGGGAGAGAGAAGTCCTGCTACATCAACAGTGACCCCAACAAAAAACTTTAATGATCTCTATGACTATAAAGGCGATAAGATCGCGCTTAAAGAGAATATTGATAAATTAAATCTCATTTTAACAAGAACCTATGACGCTAATGGCACTGCTGTTGAGAGTACATCTACCCATGTATTTACCTATGGAGAGGGGGCTAATCAATCGGATGGATTTTTTACAACCGTCCAAGAGTTGCTAGATGAGATTAACTTTAAAATTGCTGACTCAACAGGTATTCATGATAACAAAGTGCTTCTCAATGGAGATGGACAAATAGCAGCAGCTGGACATATTGTGGCTGTCAATAGTAGCACCAACCCTAAAGTGGCTACTACTACAGCAGATTTGAACACTATTAGAACCTATGATGGAAAAGATGCTGGACTTACAAATGGTGAGCAAGTTCAAATTGTATTTGACTCATCAACTGGGATCTCCTCTCCAAAAAATTATGTTTACGGTTCCTCATTTTCACCTAGTGGTACTGATGATTTAGCAACAGCTAGCTCAGATTTTGCAATAACCGCCGATCAACAGATTGAAATTGCATTTGACACTACATCAGGAGCAACAGGAACAGCCAATTTAGTCTATGGAACAGATTTTACCACTATAAATGATTTAGTAAATGCTATTAACACAGAAATAACCAACGCTGGTGGAACTGGAACGGTAAGCTACGATGAGGATACTGGTAGCCTAAGCGATGATACTGGAGTCGTCTCTACTGTCAATGCTTTAGACTCTACCGGTGCTGCACCTGGAGCAGGAACAGACTTAGAAAGTTTTGACACCATCCTTGCTTCTTTGACTGGAGCTGGTACCTCAGCTGATTTTTCAAGTGCTACCCCAGCTAGTGGTGATAGTGCTTTTTCTACTATTTCGGAGTTAATTTCAGCAGTGAATGCTGATGTAGTAGCCGCAGGAGGCACAGGCACTATAAGCTACAACTCTGAAAGTGGTTTTATATCTGATGATTCTGCAATTATAAAATCTGCTTCTGCTCTTAACGCCTCTGGTGCTGTTCCTAGTACAGGAAGTGCTTTACAAAATTTTAATGATATTCTTTCTACCCTAGGAGGGGCTGATACACACACCCAAACAATTAGAGGCGACTCTTTTTATACAAACCCCACAACCAACTCTGTGTTGGCAGATGTACTGCAAAAATCTACCGAAGGTTTTTATCTTTCTAGATCTTTAAAAGCAGTAGAGAATGGTTTTATAGGCGCAGATGATGTGGGAGAGCTATTCAACTCCAATGGAGAAGCGATTATGCTTAGCAGCGGCGAAGGGGTGAAGTTCTCTGTGGATCAGCTAGGGGAGACAAGAAACTTTATCTATAGAGATCCATCTAACACCAATAAAAACTCCTATCTTACCAATGATTTTCAAGATCCAAGCGATGTTACCGTTGCTGACTCTTCTCAAGGATTTAGATGGATGAAAGATTCAAATGGCGAGGACGCTTTTATGACAGTTGGCCAAAAGATCAATGTCACATTTGACTCAGCAGCCTCCAATGGTCTTACCACCAAAACCTACACTTATGGCACAAGTGATGGTTTTCAAACCATAGATGAGCTTTTGCTCAAAATTAATACAGATCTCTCCCAAGCATCTAGTGGCGCAGCCACAACAAAAAATGTCACATACGACTCTATTAATGGCTGGATAGAAGATAGTGGCAATGTACTTTTGGGAATGAATGCCATTGACAAAAGTGGAAATGCCCCAACAACGGATACGCCACTGGATAAACTCAATACCCTTCTTGCTGGAATTGATAGTACTGTCAATAGCCACACTGGGGTCATGAAGAAAAATGATACTTACTACTTTACAGATACACAAGAACTTGTTAATCTCTATCAAGACTCTATAGACGACGCTGGGAGTCCTACAAACTATATCAACCCAATTACAGGAACTGTTAGTATGGATGATGATGGCAGAATCACTATCAGCAATAGTGGTTCTACTCCATTTAATGTAGAAACCACTGGCTATCCCAATGATTTGGATGCTAATACGCGGTTTTTAAACTCTCTCTCTGCTTTTAACACGACCGTCTCAAGTAACTCCTATGTGGCTTCAGAGAGACTTCTTGCAGCAAATCACTCCACAAGTATAGAAGTGTATGACTCAAGCGGGAGTAAAATTCAGGTGACTCTTAATTTTAGAAAAGAGCAAACCTCTTCAAATAATAGTGAGGCAACCACATGGAAATGGTACGCGGAAGCGCCAGAGCCTGCTACTTTTGAGTATCCATCATTTGGTGAAGTGCAGTTTAATCTTGATGGAAGTGTCAAGTCCTACTCGCCACCTTCTATGACACTCAACGCCAATACAGGCTCATCAAGCGGGCAATCGATTCAGCTTAAACTCGGGGATGTTAACGGCTTTAATGGGCTAACCTCTTTTGCCGATGAGTCGATTACAAAAAATCAGAGCCAAGATGGATACGCTGGCGGGTCTTTAGAGGATTTAAGTGTTGATAGATTAGGCAATATTATTGGTGGGTTCACCAATGGAAAAACTTTTAAGCTAGCTCAAGTGGGTATGGCAACATTTGCCAATAACGAAGGGCTTGTAAAAGAGGGAAGCAATCTCTACACTGCCTCTGCCAACTCAGGAACAGCGCAAGTTGGTGCGGCAAATACATCCAATAGAGGCGAGATCTCTCCACAAACATTGGAGATGAGTAATGTAGATCTCTCTCAAAGTCTTACAAACTTAATCGTTATACAAAGAGGCTTCCAAGCAAACTCCAAAACTATTACAACATCGGATCAGATGTTAAACACACTACTGCAACTGAAGCAGTAATAGTTAGTTGTGGGCTTTTTAGATTCCTTAGAGCAGAGCATGCCACAAGAGGCAGTGGCTCTGCTTTCTCAAAGATTTTCCAAAAATAGAGATTTTTTTCAAAAAAACCTCCCTCATCTTGCCTCTATTATCAACAAAGACCTCCAAGAGTATGAGCTTAATATCTCGGCAAGTGGGATAAATCTTTTGCACAAAGCCACTGGCAATTTTGTTTATGAAGTACAAGATGGCGTATCAACTATTTTTTCCTATTCAAAAAGTGTTGCTTTTGCCCCTGCTACCAATAGAGCATGGAATAGATATATTAATGAATCTTTAATCACAGAAAAAGAGCTTGTAAGAGTTCCCAAAACTGGGGCAACCACCCAAGAACTTAAAGCTAGAGCTGAACAAGACAGAGATTATGAAAAAACTCTTATTCACTATAGTGGGGCCAATCAGCTCCCTACCCTATGCCTTTTTGGGATCTTAGGAGGGCTGCATCTTGAGTATATGTTGGAGAACTTTGAGAATATTCATGGAATATTGCTCTATGAGCCAAATAGCGACTTTTTTGTTCTCTCTACCTATTTTCTAGATTACGAAAAACTCTATCAAAAATGCAACGAACACTCCTGCTATATTGTGGTGCAAGGCAAACTTCCAAGGGATATTGTCAAAGATTTTTTTGGCACAAGACTGATTACAAACTCCTACTTCCGCTTAGAACACAACGCCTATAATCACCCCTTTATTGATGATGCCAAGCTGGTTGCAGACGAGATTGCCAAAACAGGAGTAAGAGGCTGGGGAACCTATGAAGATGAGAGTATTGGTCTTGCAAATAAACTCAAGTGGCTTACACCTTCAAAACCTCAATACCCCTTTTTATTTAAAAATTCTGTTGTTGATGCCCCTATTTGCATTGTTGGCAATGGCCCCTCTCTTAATAGCTCTTTAGAGTTTTTACAACACAACCAAGATAAGCTCATCATTCTAAGCGCTGGCACAGCACTGGCTCCCCTTAGAAGAAATGGCATTAAACCTGACTATCAAATAGAGATAGAGCGAATGGATCATGTAAAAGAGTGGCTAGAGGATGCGGGGCTAGAAGACACTCCTCTTATTGCCGCAGACATTGTCCATGCAAGCACTTTGAGTGTGAGCCAAAAAACCCTCATGTTTATC
>JAABTA010000055.1 GCA_011390075.1 Helicobacteraceae bacterium
TCAGAGATCTTAAAAGATCTCTGAAAGAGCTTAAATAGACTCTAAAACCTGTTTAACCTTTTCAAAATAACTTTGAGGCTCTAATCCATCATCGGGATAGACTAAAGTAGTAATATTTTTCAAACTCTTACAAGCTTCATCCAACTCTTTAAAAACATGTTGAGCACCCTCTCTATCAGTTGCAGGCATCAAAAATATAAAAATATCTTTCTCAAACAGTAAAAGATCTGATTTTCTTGAAGCTTTATCTAAAATATCAGCAAAGATCTCTGATTCCATCTCGCTACTATTTTTAAAGACCAAAGTTGTGAATTTTTTTTGACTCTCATATCTCTCTTGAGAAGTAGCACAATGAATCACCAATTTTTCCAATTCCTCAAATCCATGAAATAAACTCATCATTGCCCCTTTATTGTTAGTTTCTTAGATTATAGTTAAAAAAAGCGATTAAAAAAAGGTGTAAAGAGATTTAGAATTGTAATGTTAGAGAAAAACTCCCCGAAAGAATCGGGGAGATATTTTTAAGAGTGAACTAGATTTGTTAACTGTTTATCATCCACTAGGTGGAAGTTGAGATATTTATAGATACTATCTCTCTTTTCTGGAGTAATTTTTCTAGGAATCATATTCATATACTCCTCTGTCGTTGGAAGTCTTCCAAGAAGCGCTGTAAGAGCCGCAAGTTCTGAAGAGCCTAGGTATACTTTCGAGTCTTTACCCAATCTGTTATCAAAGTTTCTTGTACTTGTAGAGAAAACAACCGCACCTTGACCAACATTGGCTTGGTTCCCCATACATAAAGAACATCCAGGAATTTCCATTCTAGCTCCAGCCGTACCAAATACAGAGTAGTAACCCTCCTCTATAAGTTGCTTCTCATCCATTTTTGTTGGAGGCGCAATCCATAGTTTTGTAGGCACAGCTCCTTCGCCTTTGAGTACCTCGCCAAGAGCTCTAAAAAGACCAATATTTGTCATACACGAACCAACAAATACCTCATCAATTTTTTCAGTTGGTCTGTTTGGATCAGCTAGCACTTCGCTTAGTGTTGCCACATCGTCTGGATCATTAGGGCATGCTAAAATTGGCTCTTTAATTTCATTGAGATCAATCTCAACAGTAGCAGCGTAATCTGCATTCTCATCTGGCTCTAAAAGCTCTGGATTTTTGATCCACTCTTTCATCTTATCAGCTCTTCTTTGAAGGGTTCTCGCATCTTCGTAGCCCTCATCGATCATCTTCTCAATTAAAGCGATATTTGATTGGAGATACTCAATAATAGGCTCTTTGTTCAGTTGCACAGAACACGCCGCCGCAGATCTCTCAGCCGAAGCGTCAGAAAGCTCAAATGCTTGTTCAACTTTAAGATCAGGCAAGCCTTGAATTTCGACAATCTTACCTGCAAAAATATTTTTCTTATTTTTCTTAGGAACGGTAAGGAGTCCATCTTTAATTGCTTGATACGGAATAGCATTCACAAGATCTCTAAGAGTAATTCCCGGTTGCAACTCTCCTTTGAATTTTACAAGGACAGATTCAGGCATGGTAAGAGGCATGGCCCCAGTAACACCTGCAAAAGCAACAAGCCCAGAACCCGCTGGAAAAGAGATACCTATTGGAAATCTTGTGTGTGAATCGCCACCTGTTCCAACTGTATCTGGCAGACACAATCTATTAAGCCATGAGTGAATAACACCATCGCCCGGTCTTAAGATTACACCACTTCTAGAAGTGATAAAATCTGGAAGTGTGTGTTGTAGATTGATATCCGCTGGCTTTGGATACGCTGCTGTATGACAAAAAGATTGCATGACCATATCGGCACCAAAGCTAAGGGCTGCTAGCTCTTTAATCTCGTCTCTTGTCATTGGTCCTGTTGTATCTTGTGAGCCAACAGTTGTTGCCACAGGCTCCACATACATACCAGGTTTTACACCCTCTAGTCCACACGCACGACCCACCATTTTTTGCGCTTGAGAGTAGCCTTTGCCATTATCTTCTGGCTGATCAGGAGCTTTAAACATATCATTAACGCCAAGCCCTAGAGCTTCTCTCGCTTTTGCGGTTAATGTTTTTCCAATAATTAGCGGAATTCTTCCCCCTGCTCTCATCTCATCGGTAAGAGTGTTTGGGCTCAGTTTAAACTCACTAACAACTTTGCCATCTTTCTCAATCACACCATCAAAAGGTTTAAGTGTAATAACATCGCCAGTATCAATATTGTCTACATTTGCCTCAATTGGTAAACAGCCACTATCTTCTGCTGTATTAAAGAAAATTGGTGCAATAATAGAGCCAATAACCACGCCACCTGTTCTTTTGTTTGGAACGCCAGGAATATCTCTTCCCATGTGCCACTGAACAGAGTTAATACCAGATTTTCTAGAACTCCCCGTACCAACAACATCTCCAACATAGACTAATGGATGCCCTTTTTGTTTGAGCTCTTCCATTGTTTCAAGTGGATTCTCCATTCTTGATTGAAGCATCGCTGTAGCATGCAGTGGAATATCAGATCTTGTAAAGGCAACACTTGCAGGTGAGAGGTCATCTGTATTTGTCTCCCCTGGGATCTTATAGACTGTAAGAGTAATCTCTTTTGCTAGTTCTGGTTTATTGGTAAACCACTCAGAATTTGCCCAAGACTCGATAATCTCTTTGGCATATTGATTGCCAGAGTCCATAAGCTCTTTTACATCATTAAATGCATCATAAATTAAAATAATATTTTTTAGCTCTTCTGCCGCAGCTGTTGCTACTGTATCTTCTAATTTTAAAGCGTCTATAAGTGGTCCAACATTAAAACCACCTAACATCTTTCCAAGAGTTTGCACTGCATCTATTTTGCTAATTGCATCAACGCTCACATTTCCTTGGACTACATCTTTTAAAAACGCAGCTTTGACATACGCAGCGTCATCAACACCTGGACTTACTCTTGTTTTAAGTAATTCAACTAATACTTCAACATCTTTACCAGCTTTAATCAGCTCAATAACTTCACTTGTTTCTTCAGCTGTTAGCGGAAGGGGTGGAATCCCTTGTGCTTCTCTTTCTGCTTTAGCAGAGTTATACTCTTCCAAAAAGCCCATTTTCACTCCTTGAGATATTTAATGTCTAGAAGAGTATCAAATTAAAGTAAAAGTAGTGTTAAATTTGCCATTATTGCCACATAAATTAACAAAAAAATATTTTAGCTGTGTAAAAAAGTGAGATATTTTTACAAACTCTTTTATAGAAAAGGTTTGTTATTCACACTGGGAATAACTTGTGAATAACTTTGGGAGTTTAAGGTTAATTTTGTTAGAAATTTTGACTCTTTTCAGCAAAAGATTTTGTTGGGGATTCAGTTAGAATTAAGTTTTAAAAGTGAGGGTTTTTATCATTAAATTTTTGACAAAAGAGGAGAAAAAAACTCCTCTTTTGTGTGCAGAGTCTTGCAAATTTTTTCTTGTAATTTTTTCTCTATCTTGTTGGTTCATGTCTAAAGAAAAAAGTCTAGGCTCCCAACATATATTCAGTGCACAAATCCTTGCTATCAAAGGCTTTTACCACTATCTCTTCATCTTCGATACTCACCGTGTAGGCTCTATCTTCGTAGGCTTTTGAGTAAGTGAGTATAATTTGTGCAGCAAGTTTTTTATCCTCTTGTGAGGCACTTTTTGAGAGTATTGAGATTGGTCCTAGAACCTCCTCGGGTTGTCTAATAAAAAAGTATTTATTAAACTGATTTTCTCTCTCTAAAAATTTTTGATTCTCCTCTTGATTTCGACCAATCACAAGTTTGGCACCATCAGGTAATCTAAAGTGCCTTCCGAACTTTAACAGCACATTATCTTGATGTGAATAGGTGTCGTATTTTAAAAAATCTTGCATCTTTACATCAAAAAACTTTTCAGTAAGAAGGCACCCGCCTCCAGGGCTTTCAAACACCTCAAAATCAAAAGCTTTTGCCAGTTCTAATTGCGGTTTTCTGCCTCTTCCTGAGAAGTCTAGTAGTTTTTCTCTATCGATCCACCCCTCTCTTTCTGGTTTTGAAGGCTCTAGGAGTTTTGCGCTGAGTGGTCTTACTATCAAATCTTCATACCCAGAGATCTCTTGAACCGTTTTTAAAGCCTTGGGATTTTGGCTCATAGGTCTCTCGCCGATCACCTCGCCACTGATTAAAAATTGCGCATCATGTTTTTCAAGAAGCTTTCCTGCTTGCCAAAACATGTGTCCGTGGCAGTCAATACAGGGGTTAAAAGCACTGCCATATCCATATTTTGGATCAAAAAGTACCTCTTGTACATAGTCATCGTGAATATCTAAGATCTCTAACTTAGATTTCGCCTGCTGGGCTGCTTTTTGCAGATATTCGCTCTTATCCCCTTTGGTAAAGCCAAAATCAAAATTGATAGCTATCACCTCAATTCCCTGTTCGGCAACCAAGCGACAAGCTAGCATACTATCTAATCCACCACTAAAAAGTGCTATTGCTCTCATTCGTATCCTCTTCTTGTTTTTTATAAGTTGCAATTATAGTAGTTTTAGTAAGAATGTCAATCATCACAGCCTTATTTAAAATTATCAAAGACCAAAGGAAGTTCTAAATCCATTGCTTTTACTTCTGCAATAATCTGTTGCAAATCATCAATACTTTTGCCCTTTACCCGAACACTGTCGCCCTGAATTGATGGGGTGACTTTGGTTTTACTTTTTTTAATAAGCGCGACTATTTTTTTTGCACTCTCCATATCGAGTGTGTCATTCACAGAGATCTCTAGCTTTGTTTTGTTGCCACCAACGCTCTTAGAATCTCCCTTTTTTAAAGAGGTAGGTGCTAGCCCTCTTTTGACTACTTTGGCTATTAAAACTTCAAAAATACTCTCACATCTATTATCGCTATCTGATGTGATTGTAATTTGTGAGCCCTCATCTTTAATCTCGGTAAAAACTCCTTTAAAGTCAAATCTATTGCCAATCTCTTTCTCTACTTGATAGATTGCATTTTTAAGCTCCCCTTTGTCAACTTTTGAACTAATGTCCATTGAGTGTTCTTTTGCCATGTGCTATCCTTTTTTTGCTACAATTATACCATGTGCGCTAAGATAAAAAAGCTGTGAATGCTAGTATGTGTCCAAATACTCCTCATTCATCTCAGCTAAGATCTTGTGTGCCTCTTTTTGTTGCTCTTTTAGGATGGTGGCTAGGGTTTTTTCTAGTTTAAACTCTCCCTTAATGGGGGTAAATGTCGCTTGGGCGTGTTTGCATAGTTCTATAAAGACATTGTGTGTTGGCACAGATAGGACAATCTTTAAAAGATAGACAACTCTTTTGTCATCTCGCACTCTTAGATAGATAAATTCATCTTGAGGTGCAAAAAGATCGGCTACCTCTTTTGCAAAACCTTCTTTGTCTTCTAGTCTGTTTAAAAAATCTTTAAAATCAATAGTTTCTCGTATCTTTTCTACCATAACTTCTCCTTAGTTAATAACCCCATTATGCCACTGAACAAGAGAGATTCGCACTCCGCTTTGCACCTTTTTGACTTCGTGACTAAAAAATGGATTGCTAGGAAACGCAACCATATCTCCAGCACTTGGTTTAAGAGTGACAGTATCGCCTTTTTTGTCTTTCAAATAGTTAAACACTAGCTCCCCACCTAAAAAGTCCTCTTTGTAACTAGAGGCAAAAAGCACGGTCGTCATCTTCCTAAGAGGTGCCACCATATTAAATCCAACTGTTTTTCCACTACTATCAATAATCTCATTAGAATCATCTGAGTGTTTGATATAGAAAAAGCCTTTTTCATACTTGAGCACTTGCGGTTTCGTACTCAGTGTCAGCGCCACATTAAAAAAATTCTCGATCTGCTTTTGCTGGGCAAGAAAACTCTCGATGTAGAGATCTCTGTGGGTTTTACTGAGTTTGGCAATGACGGTTTTTCTAATATTTTCTTTAACAGTAGGCGCTACAACACTATCTAGCACCTTACTCTTTACCTTTGCGGTTACAAGATCTTGCGTATGTTTTGCAGACTCTAAGATCTCGTTGCAAACCTGCTTGGAAAGAACATTTTTAAGCACTAAAAATGGGTAGTCGTGATATTGGCTGGGAAAAAAGGCATCAGGAATTCCCATGGAAAATAGCGCCTCGTCGCAATAAATTTTGTTACTTACTCTTCTCAATATTTTCTCCAAACTTTTTCTTATACTCACACTTTTTACACAAAGCCTCTACGGCAATACTCTTTAAAAAACCTTTGCGTATGGCGTGAGACTTTTGAGAGTCTAAAATTGACTCTAAGTTTTCATTTGCCAAGTTCCCTAAACGCATCACCCCATCTTTATCCAAACAGCAAGGCACAACATCCAATGAAGCAAGTATGCCAAAATGGCTCCGAAGACCTAGGCAAAAACCCTCACTTAGGTGATTAGAATCTATTGATGGCCAAGGAAAGTAGTTATCAAATACTAAAAGAATCTTATTTTCTATTCGAAAAGATTTTTTGCCTTGATAGATTGCT
>JAABTA010000056.1 GCA_011390075.1 Helicobacteraceae bacterium
TACAATAACTTTTATATCTGCAAGATAGCTATCTGCACACTTTTGCACTCTTAGGGCGAGCTCTTTGGAGCAAAAAGCGTATTTTGCCTCTGTATTCATAGCGAGAATAAACTCCTCAAGACTTTTTACCTTAAGAGCAAAATTCCTCTGTTTTTGGTACTGAACAAGGTCTTGTTCTTCAAAGGGAACAATAGGAAAAAGATCTGTATTTCTATATTTTTCTATCTCATAAATAGAAGAGATCTTTACAATCTCTTTTTCTGCATTGACCGCATCATCAATATTAAATAGCAACATTTTTTTTCACCTATTCTATTTGAGTTTTGCACACTCTTTGGAGCAGTACTCTTTGCCAGATTTTAAGATTGCTTCATTGGCAGAGATATAAGTGCCACACTCTTTGCAATCAACCATCTGCTCTACCTCTTTGTCTTTTTCTTTTCTCTTTTTGATAAAAAGAAAATAGACGATTGCTATAACTAGAGCTAAAATAAGTAGTTTTGGTATTGATATCATAATTCACTTTCTTCTTGGTTAATTAAAAGATAACTCGAAGAGTCTCTTGTAAAGATCTCTACATTTTTAAAAGCATCGCCTTGGGCTTGAGTTTTTTTACCCTTGTACAGCAAAAGCTTAGAGTCCTCTTTTAGAAATCTTTTGGAGAGAGCATAGAGCATTTTTGCATCTGTCACAGCTTTTGATGTGATGAGATCCAGTGTAAAACTCTCAATATCTTCTACTCTTTCTCTTATAATAGTAACATTATCTAAACGCAAAGTCGCTTTAATAAATTGTAAAAAGCTCGCACGCTTTACTCTAGGTTCGACTAAAAAAAAGTGAGCATCTCTTTTGCAAATGGCTAAGATAAGTCCAGGAAAACCAGCTCCTGTACCAATATCCATGCAATTTGCAAACTCCTCTAAAAAGCTAAGAGGATATAAAGAGTCTAAAATATGGGGATATAAAGAGTCTAGATCTTTAGCTCCTCCTAGATTGTGAATGGCATTCCACTCTAGAAAACTTTCGGCAAAACGGTCAAGATCTCTTAGGGCATCTTTAGAGAATACAAGATCGGTAGTCTCTAATTTTTGGCTAATTTTCAAAGAAGATGCCCACTTTTCTCTTTTTTAACCTTGAGATAGTGGGCGTTGTGTTCGTTTGATTCCATGATTAAAGGCACTCTCTCTAAAATCTCCACCCCTGCTAGGGACTCTATTTTCCTAGGATTATTTGTAAGTAATTTAATCTTGGCTACTTGTAGATGGCTTAAGATAAACTCTGCCACCTCATAGCTTCTCTCATCATCGGCAAATCCTAATTGATGGTTTGCCTCTACTGTATCAAGCCCCTTATCTTGCAAAGAGTAGGCATTGATTTTGTTCAGCAGACCAATATTGCGCCCCTCTTGCCTTAGATAAAGCACAGCTCCGCCATCTGGATTTTCGCTGATAAGATGCAAGGCCTTATCAAGCTGTTCGCCACAGTCGCACTTAAGGCTACCAATGGCGTCTCCTGTTAAACACTCTGAATGTACTCTGATTAATGGGATCTCTCCGATTGTCTCTGTGTAGATTGCTAAATGTTCTTTATAATTTTCTTTAAAAGCTTTTACTTTAAATGTTCCATGTTTGGTGGGCAGATCTGCCTCATTTGATAACTCAATTTTCATACAGCAATTTTACCGCAGTTTGGTTAAAATCACTCTCTGTAATAATTTTAATAGAGGAAGTTATATGTTTACAAGGTTTAGAAGGCTACGAAAAAATGAAAATATTCGATCTTTAGTGCGGGAAAATCATGTGCGAAAAGAGGATTTAATCTATCCACTTTTTGCACGATATGGGAAAAATTTTAGAGAAGAGGTTGCCTCTATGCCTGGGGTTTTTCAACTCAGTGTTGATGAACTTTTAAAAGAGCTAGAAGGAGTAACCGCTAAAGGCATTCAAGCTATTATGCTTTTTGGAATTCCCCAAACAAAAGATAGCATTGGAAGCGATGCCCTAGACTCCCACGGCATTATTGCCCATGCACTGGGAGCGATTAAAGCTAATTTTCCAGATCTCTATGTAGTGACAGATCTCTGTTTTTGTGAATATACAGACCATGGTCACTGCGGGATCTTAGATAGCTGTGGCTGTGTTGTTAATGATGCCACTTTAGAGATCTTAGCCCAACAAGCAGTTATCCACGCTAGAGCTGGGGCTGACATGATAGCTCCTAGTGGTATGATGGATGGCACCATCGCCGTCTTAAGAGAGGCCCTTGATATAGCAGGATTTGAAGATATACCTCTTATGAGCTACTCCACAAAATTTGCTAGTAGCTACTATGGTCCTTTTCGAGATGTGGCAGAGTCGGCTCCAAGCCACGGAGACAGAAGAGGCTACCAGATGGACCCTGCCAATGGTAATGAGGCCATTCGTGAGAGCTTAGAAGATGAGATGCAAGGCGCAGATATTTTGATGGTCAAGCCCGCCTTTGTCTATCTTGATATAGTGCGAGCCATTAAAGAGCGATCGAGCCTTCCACTGTGTGTCTATAATGTAAGTGGGGAGTATGCCATGCTGAAGTTGGCTGGAAAAGCTGGGCTTATTGATTATGAAAAGGTTTTAATGGAGACGATGGTAAGCTTTAAACGAGCAGGAGCAGATCTTATCATCACCTATCACGCCCAAGAGGTGTGCGATCTCTTAGATAGGTCATAAACTAGATTATGGAACTTTTACTCTTTTACTTCTCTATCGCCATATGTGTCTCTTTTCTTTGCTCAATTTTAGAAGCAGTTATTTTAAGTGCGACTCCTCTTCATATTGAGTCTTTGGTTGCAGGAAAAAGGGCAGGAGCCAAGCTTTTATATAAACGAAAAGAGGATATTGATACTAGTGTCTCAGCGATCCTGACAATTAACACCTTTGCCCACACTCTTGGCGCTAGTGGGGTGGGAATTGAGGCTGCAAAGATCTGGGGAGAGGAGTATATGTTTGTTATCTCTTTTATCTTAACCATTGGAATTTTACTTTTTTCTGAAATTATCCCTAAAACCATTGGGGCAACCTACTGGAGAAATCTAGCAATTAGCTCTTCGTATATTATCCATGCCATGGTTTTTATCACCTATCCTATTGTCATCGTCACAAACTACCTCACAAGAGTTTTTAAACACCAAAAAGTCAAAATGTCCCGTGATGAGATACGCGCTGCTACAGAGATAGGAGAGCGAGATGGAGCCATTAACCAACGAGAGGGAGACTTAATAGAAAACAGCTTACAACTTAAAGAGCGAAATATCCACTCTATTATGACCCCAAGAAGTGTACTGTTTGCCTTTGATGAGAACACAACAATTCAAGAGTTTTTACAAACCAAAGATTACGACAATTTTTCAAGAA
The DNA here is from genome assembly GCA_011390075.1 of Helicobacteraceae bacterium. Taxonomy (GTDB): domain Bacteria; phylum Campylobacterota; class Campylobacteria; order Campylobacterales; family SZUA-545; genus JAABTA01. The sequence continues at coordinate 3,390 of JAABTA010000056.1, forward strand.
TTCCTATCTACAAAGACTCTCATGATAACATCACAGGAATAGCCCTTTTAAGAACTATTCTTATGAACTGCATCGATCAAAACACAACAAAAAAACTCAAAGATATAGCCCTTCCTGTTTTTACCCTAAGAGAGACTATCTCTGTCTCAAAAACACTAGAACTTTTTATTAAAAGAAACGAACACATCTTTATTGTTGAGAATGAGTATGGAATGGTGGTGGGCATTGTCACCTTAGAAGACGCTATAGAGACTCTTTTAGGGGTAGAGATTACTGACGAATTTGATGATGTGGAAGATATGCAACTCAAAGCCAAAATGCTCCTACGGCAAAAAAACAGGAGATAGTTTGTAGCTCCACTCAAAAGAAAACATGCTTCAAGATCTCCAAAAGAAAATACTCTGCTGTTAATGTAGCCACCCAAAGGGCAAGGTATTTCCATTGGATTATTTTTTGAAATCTCTCAAATCCAAAGGCTTTTATAGTTAAAAATAGTAGCGTCATGCCACCAATAGAGGAAGCTAGCGCTAGTCCCTTAGCCTCGAATGGGACAATCAGCATGAGCGCAAAGATAATATTGACTCCTAAAGATTTAGCGGTAATAATTGCAGCTCTTCCTTGCTGGTGGTGAGAATAGAGCCAGAGGCTAAAGATCTTGGCAAGACCAAAGGGGAGCAAACCTAGCATATACATTCCTAAAACTTCTGCTGTATAGGCTGTATCTGTGGAGGTGAACTCGCCTCTTTCAAATAAAAGCTCAATAATCTGTTCATTGAGCACAATACCGCCAACCGTGGATGCGCCTAATAAAAAAAGTAAAATCCAGAAAGATCTTCCAAGGTAGCGAAGCGCTTGCGTTTCGTCTTGATTTTTAATTGCTTTGGCAATTGTTGGGAAAAGTGCAATGGAGACGGCTATGGCAAATAGGGCTAAAGGAAGTTGCAAAATTCTATTGGCGTAGTAAAGATAACTAATGCTTCCAGCCATTAAAAAAGAGGCTAAGAAAGTATCTAAAAAAGCGGAGAGATGGGCAGCAGAAGAGCCAAAAATTGCAGGGACAAAGCTTTTGTTAAATTGTCTAGTGTCCTCTGGGTGAGATCGCTTTGTTTTGAGTCCAATCAACATAAGTTTACACATATTCACTTTTTGCACAGCCACAATATGCACAAGGACTTGTAAAAGACCCCCAACAATCACACCATAGCTCAAATACTCAACAATCTGGATCTTTTCTAGATCTCTAGCTATAAAAAGTGCGCCAATTAACGATATATTCAAAAGAGCCGTTGAGAAAGCTGTGGTGGCAAAATGCTTTTTGTAATGGAGTAAGGCTGAGAGGAATGTCACAATAAAGATGAGATCAAGGTAGTAAAAATTGATGGCAACAAAAGGAGCAGCGAGTTCGACAGTGGCTGCGTCAAAGCCAAAAGCGATCATTTGAGTGACTAAAGCGCTAAAAAGTGTTACAAAAATAGACAAAACAGCAATAATTGCCATGAGTCTAGCAAATATGGCTACACTAAACTTGCCTTTATAGCGAGCATGAATAAAAGAGGGGAGAAAGGCTTGGGTAAAAGCGCCTTCGGCAAATATTCTCCTAAAGAGGTTAGGAAGCTTAAAAGCGACAAAAAAGATGTCGGAATAGATATTCGCTCCTAGAATGGATGCTGTCAAAAGATCTCTTAGAAAACCTAAGATACGAGAGAGTAAAATCCCAAAGGAGTTGGTAAAAATAGCTTTTATCATATAGAGCCTAAGATTTATTTATCTTTGAGATCTTAGCAAAGTTTTTTTGAGGAATATTTGTTGCTTTAAAAATAGATTCAAACTAGGAGAGTAGTTGAGCAAAACATTTTCATCATTTATAAAAAAAACTAATAATATACCGGAACTACTTCAGAGAACCTCTAAGAAATATAGTGTACCAATTTCCGCTGTGGATTTTGATATTTTACGAGTCACAACAGGGGTTAAACCTCCTAATAAAGAGACCTTTATTCCCGTTAGAGGTAGCGTTAAAGAGAAGCTAGAAGATGACAGATACCTATTGCAGAGTAAACTTGAGATTAAAGAGAGTTATGAGGTCAATATCCGCCCAAAGCTTTTAAATGAACCAATTAAGGTGGTGATGGATGTCTCCATTGATAAATACAAAACAAAAGCAACCGGGGTTTTAAAAAAAGAGTCAAAATTTAGTACAACCAAGGCACTTTTTGACAACCTTTTAGCAGAGATCAATAAAAAAAAGATCCGCCTAGGCATGCTTATTGGTGTGAGAGACAAAGAGACAGTAGCGGCTATAAAAAGCGTTGTGGATGTTGTCTTAGAACACGGTACACTGCTACAAGATATAAAAATTCCCCTTGCAAGATGGATAGCGCCTATCCCTACAAAGAATGATAAACTTGTTTTCCACTACAACAAAAAAAAGACCCTAGATAGCGAAGATGGAAAAATTGACTATGCCGATAGAGGTTTTGTTAAAGAGGTAAAAGAAGGGGAGCTTGTTTTAGAGCATATTCCATCAAAAACTGGCTCTCCTGGCCGTGGATATAATGGGGTGTTTTTAAGGGTGAGAGCTCCTAGAGACAACTATAAGTCTGCTTTTTCTATTGAAGAGGATTCTATCAAAGCACAAGAACAAGAGGATGGATCAACAAAATACTACGCCAAAAGAGAGGGATTTATTCAGCTTGCCAATCAGATCCTAAGAGTTGGGGACGAGCTTGACCTTGACAATATCAGCTTTAAAGATACAGGAAATATTATTACAGACCTAGGCCGAAACATCACCATTAAAACAGGCGGTAGTGGTAACCAAGAAGATGATATTGGTAATAATATGAAGGTTGAGACCACCAATTTAGAAGTTGCTGGCAATGTTGGCAGCAAAGCCTCTATTAAAGCTGTGAATGTCACTGTCAAAGGGCAAACCCATCTTAGCTCTACTATTGAATGTAGTAATGCAAATATTGGACATTTGCGGGGTGTACTTAAATGCGATAACGCACAGATTGACTCACTAGAGGGGGGAACGGTCCAAGGAAAAGTGGTCAAGATAAATCACCTCAATGGGGGAAAAGTATTTGCAAGAGAGCTCCATATCGGCACCCTTGGTC
>JAABTA010000057.1 GCA_011390075.1 Helicobacteraceae bacterium
CAAGTATTAAAAATCCAAATGAGCCAATTGTTATAGAGGAGTCTATCCGAAACACCAATAGAAGTTTTGGCTCTTATACTAGTGGGGAGATTGCACAATTTTTTGGTGATAAGGGGCTTCCTGATAATACCATTACTTTAAAGATGAATGGGGTCGCAGGGCAGTCTTTAGGGGCATTTTTAACCAATGGTGTCACCATTGAGGTTCGAGGCATTGCCAATGACTATGTTGGCAAATGCATGAGTGGCGGAAAAATTGTGATTATCCCAACCGTACAGGGAGAGAAGTTCTCCGCTGCTGGAAACACCTGTCTGTATGGCGCTACTGCTGGTACACTATTTGTTGCGGGAAGCGTTGGCGAAAGATTTGGTGTGAGAAACTCTGGATGCTTGGCTGTTGTTGAGGGCACAGGGGATCACCCGTGTGAGTATATGACAGGAGGCGCGGTTGTGATCTTAGGAGATACAGGTGTGAACTTTGGTGCTGGTATGACAGGTGGTGTTGCCTTTGTCTATGATAAGCAAGGAAGCTTCCATGATAAGATGAATCAAGAGCTGATTAAAGCTGTACGAATTGATATTGATAATGAAGATGAGGGAAAACAGTACCTCAAAAAAATTCTCAAACGATTTTACAATCACACAGGAAGCAAAAAGGCAAAATTTATATTAGATAACTTCCGTCAAGAGATCCGCGATTTCTGGATGGTTACACCTAAAAACGCAAAAGTTACATTTGAGTCGGAGTAGAGTAGATGCAAAATTTTATTAAAGTAGATAGATTAGATCAAGAGAAAGAACCGGTACTAGAGAGACTTAGAGGTTATAAAGAGATCTATAAAAAGTTTACAACCTCAAAAGCTGCCAATCAAGCAGAGAGATGTGTGCAGTGTGGAGATCCATACTGTAGCGCTGTTGGCTGTCCTTTAGGAAACTATATTCCTCATTGGCTCAAAACAGTAGCAGAGGGAGAACACGAGCTTGCTTTTAAGATCTCTAATGAGAGCTCCCCTTTTCCTGAAATTCTAGGAAGAATTTGTCCTCAAGATAAGCTCTGCGAAGGTGCTTGTACTTTGGGAGATGATGGCTATGGTGCAATTACCATTGGGGCTATTGAGACAGCAATTACCCATAATGGATTTGGTATGGGTTACGAGATCTTATTTCCTGGAATTACAACAGACAAAAAGGTAGCCATTATCGGTTCTGGTCCAGCTGGATTTTCAGCAGCTACTTATCTTTTAAGAGCAGGGATAGAGGTTGTGATGTATGAGCAAGATGAGAAGCCTGGGGGACTTTTAACCTATGGAATTCCAGGGTTCAAGCTTGATAAGAGTGTGGTTGCCCATAGATACAAGATCTTAGAAAAAGCAGGACTGACCCTTAAGCTAGGGTGTGAAGTTGGAAAAGATATCTCTTTTAAAGAGATCAAAAAGAGTTTTGATGCTGTATTTATTGGAGTGGGATCAAGAGAGGGAAGATTAGCTGCAATAGAGGGAGAGGATCATGAGAGAGTGTTGCTTTCGCTGGATTTTCTCTCTGCCGTGCAGAAGAAAAACTTTGGAGAGACTCTGAGTAAGCGATTTGATGTCCGTGGAAAAAATGTTGTTGTTATTGGTGGTGGCGACACTGCAATGGACTGTGTACGAACCTCTTTGCGTGAAGGGGCTGATAATGTAGCTTGTATCTATAGAAGAGACGCCGACTCTATGCCTGGAAGTCAAAAAGAGTTTGTCAATGCAAAAGAGGAGGGGGTGCACTTTCTCTTTAACAGAGCTCCCAAATCATTTGACTTAGAAAGCAATATAGTCACACTGTTAAAAACAGAGCTAGAATTTTCTGAAGATACAAGCAGACCTAAGCTAAATGTCATAAGAGGGAGTGAAAGCAACTACCAAGCCGATGTAGTTATTTTGGCTCTAGGCTTTTCAAACCAAGATAAAACCTATCTAGAGGGAGTAAAAAGCGGAGATTGGCAAGAGGTGGTTGTGGATAGTGAGTATAGAACAAATGATGCAAAAGTCTATGCTGGTGGAGACTGTATTAGGGGGGCAGATCTGGCAGTAACAGCAGCAAGAGATGGTCGAGACGCTGCAATAAAGATGATTAACGAGCTTTTATAGTATGTCTTTTGTTAAAGATGTCATGAGAGCCAATAGGGCTATTTATGAGCTCATTCAAAAGGGCCCAGCCCAGCTTTTTGAATTTATATCTTTAGACAAAAATAAAATAGGTGCAGGCGGGGATAGAACCCTTCGCATAGATTACGAAGCAGAGCAGATCTTTGTCTCCTATTTGCAGAGATACGGTAAGATTTTTTCTGAAGAGAGTGGAGAGATTGGCGAGGGAGCGTATGAGATGATTCTCGATCCGATTGATGGAAGTTCCAATATAGCGTCAGGATTTCCCTACTATGGAACCTCTGTTTCATTGCTCAAGGAGAACAAGCCTCTTGTCTCAGTTGTGAGTAATCTTTGCAATGGAGAGACTATCTATAAAGATGAGCATGGCACCTTTTTATACAATTTTTTACAAAAAAGTAGTGGCAAACTCTCTCAAAATAGCAACTCTTTAATTGGAGTCTTTGAGAGAAGTTATGTTGATGGAGAGATCACACAAAAGGTGCTAAGCCTTGGGATTAAGTTTCGTTCTCCTGGAGCGATTGCTTTAAGCCTTGCCTATGCTCACAGTGTGAATTTTGTGATCTTTCATGGAGTTCACAGGGAGTATGATATAATGGCTGGTCTTCATATATGTGAAGACTTGAATGTGCATGTTTCTAAGAATTTAATCATTGTTTCAAAAGAGCAAGAGACTTTTGAAAGAATAAAAGAGTTACTAGTATGATTTTTCAGGATATTTTAAAAAGAATTAAACGAGAGAGACCAGACCCGCAAGACAAGCCAACCCACTGGATTAAGTGCAAAAGTTGCCAAGCAATCATGTACTATAAAGAGGTGGCCTCACAGCACTATGTTTGTCCAAAGTGTGGGCTTCATATGCGCATTAGTGTGGAGGAGAGGATTGGGCTTTTAGCAGATGAGCATAGCTTTCAAGAGCAAGATACGGAGCTAAAGCCTGTTGATCCTTTGGAGTTTAAAGATAAAAAGTCCTACAAAGATAGGGTAGAGGCTGCCTATAAAAAAAGTGGTCGCTACTCGGCTGTTGTGAGTGGGAGTTGCACGATTGAGGGCACCCCTACAGAGCTTGTTGTCTTTGATTTTAGCTTTATGGGTGGCAGTTTAGGCAGTGTTGAGGGTGAAAAAATTGTCCGCGCTGTGGATAGAGCTATTGCCAATAGATGCGGGCTTGTTATTGTAAGCGCTAGTGGTGGCGCAAGAATGCAAGAGAGTACCTTTAGCCTCATGCAGATGGCAAAAACATCTGCTGCCTTAAAAAAGCTTTCAAAAGAGAGGCTCCCCTTTATCTCTATTTTGAGTGATCCTACCTTTGGTGGTGTCACTGCCTCCTTTGCAATGCTTGGGGATATTATCATCGCAGAGCCTGGAGCCATGATTGGCTTTGCAGGAGCTAGGGTGATTAAACAGACCATAGGCGCTGATTTGCCAGAGGGGTTTCAAAGTGCTGAGTTTCTTTTGGAGATGGGGCTTATTGATATGGTTACCCAAAGGTCTGAGCTTAAAGAGACCCTCTCTTTACTTCTGCGCACTTTTGAGAATTAATCTCTACACTATTTACAAATCTAAAAGGGATGCCTATACACCCCTTTTAGACGCGTATCAAAAGCTGATTTCCAAATACGCTACTTTTAATGCATATGATCTCTTTAGTAAAACAGTAGAAAAGGCACAAAAACAGGGGGCTAAAGAGGCGAGAGAGAGCTATAAAACGGCTTTTTTGCCTAAACTTGGAAAATATAATATTGTTTTAGACGAACAAGGAGAGTCTCTAGATAGCCAAAAATTTTCTCAGATCTTTGAGGATGTCTATGATGGAGAGATAAACCTTTTTGTTGGCGGAAGCTACGGTTTAGATGAGGACTTTAAGGCTCAATGCCAAAGAAGAATTGCGCTTAGCAAGCTCACCCTCCCTCATAGAATGGCAAAGCTTGTTTTGTGCGAGCAGATCTATAGAAGCTATACAATTATTCACCAACACCCATACCATAAATAGTAAAGATGTTGTATTAAGTCATCTTTAGTCTCTTTTTGAGTATACTATATAAAAAGATTTAAAAATAATTGGAGAAGCAATGAAACTCAAACTATATACGCTATTTTCGGTACTCTTTATTGTGATTGTAGGTGTCTATGTCTATCTCAATCAAGATGCAATGTATACTTTAAGGCTTTATGAATATAGTTTAGAAATGCCTGTGGCTGTATGGTTTACCATTCCTGTGGTGATTATGTATATAGTATCTTTGGCACACATGGGGTTTTACGGATTTTTGTCCTATCTGAGAAAAAGAGCTTTAGAAAAAGATATCGCCAATGTTAAAACAGTGGTCATGGAATCTATTACAAGAGATCTCTCAACTACAGAGTTAAAACATGAAATGCTTAAACCAATTGGAATTTTGCTTAAAAACTCTCAACTAACTCCTGTCGCGTCTCAGATTGCAACAGGAGATACAGATCTTGACAAATTGCTTTTCCAGATAGAGAAGCTCAACAGTAATGAAATTGCCGATTTTTCACAGTTTAAATTGCCAAGAACAAGCCCATTGCGCGTAAGAAATGCAGCTATTAAGCTAGCCAAAGACAAACACTATGCAGAGGAGATCTTAAAAAAATACTCCAATGAAAAATTTTTAGTCGATCAAGCAATACAGGCATTTGTCTCCTATGCAGATAAGAAAAAGATAGAGAAGTACAAACAATACCTTACAAAAGAAGCAGTGATTGCGTTGCTGGCAAGGTACAAAGCCAAAGAAAATCCTCTCACATTTCCTCATGAAGAGGCTGTGGGGTATATTCAAGAGGTGAAATTTAATGCGCATGACTTTATTGCAGTCATTAAAAAGCTCAAAACCCAAGTGAACCCAGAAGAGTTGCTAGAACTGACCTATGAGTTTAAAAACGATTTTCCAGAAGCTATTGATGCATGGGTCTATATTAATCTAGAGCTAGAGAGAATTGATGAGGTAGAAGATGTATTAGAGTCTGCAGAGGATGATGAGTTTTTAAATTTTAGAAAATATCTAGCGGTGAAACATGCTGGAATAAAAGTGACACTCGACGAGTTTATTGGCTAAATTGAAACCCTCATATAGCATAGATTTTAGCACCACTCAGTACTGGCTGGCTCCTCTGGCTGGCTGGACTGATCTGCCCTTTAGGCAAACTGTAAAAAAATTTGGGGCGGATCTAACAGTAAGTGAGATGGTAAGCTCCAATGCTTTAGTACACAATCCTAAAAGAACCGTAAAGCTGTTTGAGAAGAGTCCTTTAGAAGATCCCTATGCTGTGCAGATTAATGGTAATAGTGTGGATATTGTGACAAAAGCTGTAGAGATCTTAAATGGTTTTGATGGAATAGATAGTATCGATCTCAACGCCGGTTGTCCCTCTCCAAAAATTGTCCGTAGTGGTAGTGGCAGTGCACTTTTGCAAGATCTTGGGCTTTTGCAAGAGATTTTACTTACAATAAAAAAACGATCCAATAAATCGATGACTAGTGTAAAAATCCGTCTTGGATTTGATAAAAAAATAGGTGTGGATGTAGCAAAAGTGTGCGAGGATAGTGGTGTTGATTATCTTGTGGTTCATGGCAGAACAAAAACAGGGGGGTACACTTCTGAGGTTGACTATAGAGCCATTAAAGAGATAAAGAGTGCTCTTGGTATTCCTGTGATTGCCAATGGTGATATTACCTCTTTTGAAAAAGCTAGGGAAGTCCTTGATTATACCGGTTGCGATGGAGTCATGATTGGCCGTGGTGCGATGGGAAAGCCTTGGATCTTTGAGCAGCTAAAAAGTGGTAGCAGTGTTACCTCCCCTGAACTCAAGCGAGATGTGATTGTGGAGCACTTTGATAATATGATTCAGTTTCACGGAAATTATGGAGTGGTGATGTTTCGTAAGCACCTCCATAGATATTCAAAAGGCTACAGCAAGGCCACAAACTTTCGTGATACGATAAACTCCCTAGAAGATGCCAAAGAGGTAAGAGAGCGTATCTATCACTTTTTTTCCCAATAGCCTCTAGTCATCTTGACACTTTTTCTCTTTCTCTTTAATATGAATAGCAGACTTTGCCATTAGATGAGCACTAATAGGTGCTGTAATAAAAAGAAACATTGTAATTAAGATCTCATGAAGACTCAACTGACCCGTTGTGAATGTGAAATAGAGGGTGGAAGCCACCAAAATAGAGCCCACCCCTAAAGTAGTTGCTTTTGTTGGGCCATGAAGTCTTGTAAAAAAGTCTGGCAGTTTCACAAGACCAATAGAGCCAACAAGGATAAAAAACGAACCAATCAGTATTAAAATGGATAAAATAATCTCTAACATAAAAACT
>JAABTA010000058.1 GCA_011390075.1 Helicobacteraceae bacterium
AGGGTCGTCTCTTTGTGGTAGATACCCAAAGTTTCATTGCGCTTAATAGGCTCTACTCTATCTCCTTTGTAACTAAAATGGTAGTTTAAAGTTGATAGGGTTTGCTTATGCGCTTGCGCCTCTTTGGAAACAAGGGCCATAGTTATAATGAGTATAAAAAAAATAGCTTTTATCATAGAGAGGATCATAGCAAAAAAGTTGTTACTTTTAGCTTTTGCATACCCTATTTCTGCCACCATTTTTGGCTCTGTAGAGTGACTTATCAACTCTTTTGACAATGGAGTCTAAAGTGTCATCTATTTTTGATTGGGTAATACCAAAGCTACAAGTGATTTGACCTATCTCAAAAAAGTAGCACTGTTCGATTTTTTGCCGTAGTTTTTCTGTGAGCATCTCTAGCTGTTTATTGGATGATTGGGTGATAATAAAAAACTCCTCCCCACCCCATCTGTAGATGCAGTCACTCTCTCTTGTGTTCTCTCTGACTATATTAGAAATTCGTTTGAGCACCTCGTCGCCTCGTTGATGACCGTAGGTATCATTCACATCTTTAAAATGGTCAATATCATACATTATGAGAGAGAAAGGCTCTTTTTTCTCTAATCTTACTGCAATATCAGTTTGAAACTTTGCTTTATTTAACTGCCCTGTGAGTTTATCTGTGACAGAGACCTTTTCTAGTTCATTCCGTTCTGCTTCAAAGTGGCTAATATCGATAAAATTAATGACATAGTAGTGTTTAAACTTGAGTTTTGTCATTCTAAGAAGAAAGATGCGCTCTTGTTGTGTCTGTTTGTCGAGCATTTTGACTCTATGCTCTTTGGAGTTATCAAAAAGAAAATGGATCCATCTTTTTTGCTTGTCAGGATAGATGTATCCCTTTTCTTGAATAAAAAAGTCGCAGATGCACTCATGAAACTGTTTAAACTCCTCTAGGCTCTTAAAATTTAGAAATTCTAATACTCTTTGATTCAGCTCTTTTGCCTCATGGCCATCTGTAATAACTATCATATTCTCTTGAGAGTCTAAAATATCTTTAATATAGTTCATCTGTTTGTGTTTTCTTTGGTAGAAATAGACAGAGACCGTTGTGATAAGTATAAGATTGATAAGAATATAGTAGAACACATTTCTATAAATATCTTCTATCACTTTTCTATCTTTGCTGTAGGCTACTAGGTAGCCAATAGCCTCTTGGTTGATGTCAAAAAGAGGCAGAAACACAACAGAGTAGACCGTGTTCAAAAGAAAGATATTTTTAACAAAAGCCTCTTGCTTTAAAAGGTTGAGCTGGTACTCTTGGTTGATTTTTTGATTAATCAGTTCTATGACTTTTTGGTTGAGAATATTTGTAGTAGGTTTGTTCTTTGGCTCATAAAAGTAATGACTCAAAGCAGAGACTTGAAAGTTACTCTGTTCTTCTGCTCTTTCTGTGGTGGTGCCTATAAAAGCAGCAGAGACAATAATGGCAGTATCTATCTGAAAATTATTTGAGATTTTTTGATTAAAATCCTCAATGGTTGCAGAAAACTCTATGCTTCCAATAAACTCTTTTTTGTAACTTAGAGGAAAAATATTTACCAAACCACTAAAATCTAGACCCTGTTCAAACTCATGAATAGGGTATCTAAGTTTTGAGATCTTATCAACAGATGAACGAGTAGGAGAGAGACTGTAGTGTCCACTTTGATTGTCATAGAAGTTTACAAGAGAGGTCTTAGATTGTGAATGGATCTGGAGTTTACGAAAGCCAGCACTTGCAACTCTTTTGTAGAAAGGCTGCAATGTATTCTCTAAAAGATCTTGGGAGTGTAAAGTTGCGCTAAAGGAGTGAATAGTTTCTAAAACCTCCTCTTTTTCCATGAACTCTCTATAGAAAAGTTGCGCTACATCTTTGTGGTATCTGTAAATATTCTCATACTTATTTTGGAGATCTTGTATTTTCTCATTGTTATGGTTTGTTTGATCTTTTTGATAAATTGTGTAGAGAAAAAGAACAATAATTCCTTGAGAAATAAAAAGAAATAGTATTTTTTGTGCAATATGGTCTAGGCTCATAGGATAATCCTTTATATTTATTATCCTGCTTGCACTGCTATTATATTCTTTTTAAGGAAAAAAACCAAAGATTAAACTGCTTTTGTATAAAATCATTTGAAAAAATTACACAAAGGATTGTATATGTCATCAGCGGTATTAGTCAAAGAGATTCCACTAGCAAGTAGCAAAAAGGGAGTGATTAGTGTTTCTCATCTTCCAGAAGCGTATGGAGCAGGCTCTAAAAATGTAGTGAGTATTGGAATTAATCTCTCAGGAGAGAGTGGGGAGCCAACATGGAAAGCTCATATTCCTTACGAAAACATAGATGAGGTGATCAAAGCCCTTCAAGAAGCACAAGAAAAGTATGTCAATTGATAGTAAGAGTTCTGTTTGCAGCCGTTTTTTTAACGGCTTCTTTATTGGCCATTAGCCCCAATCTTCGATCTTCTTCTAATGCTATCGTCACTATCTCTTCTAAATTTGAGATGAAAGATGGGCAAAGTCCATTTAATTTTGAACCTTTTTTTGGTAACTACTACAATCCAGAGTTTGCAGGGATAAAATTAAGTGATCTCAAGCGAAAATTAGGAAGTGGGATTATTATTGGAAGTGATGGCTATATTCTTACAAACTACCACATTATAGAGAATAGAGATGCAATGACTGTAACGCTTCCAGGCAGTACTGATGAGATCACTGCCAAAGTTGTAGGTATGGATTTTGCCAATGATTTAGCAGTGCTCAAAATTGAACGAAACGGTCTTCCTGCTCTTTTTTATGAAAACTCAGTTGAGGCTGAGGTAGGAGAAGAGGTGTTTGTTGTTGGCAACCCATTTGGAGAAGAGACCTTTGTCTCAAAAGCAACTGTAGCTTATATGATCAAAGAAGACACCCTTGATGAGAAGATGCGCTATATCCAACTTCAAGGAGATATGCACCCACTTACTAGTGGTGGGGCCTTAGTGGATACTCAGGGAAATTTTTTGGGAATTGTTAATGGCAAACTTAGTAAAAATATGGGTGTTCGAGGTTTTTTTATTACCGTGCCCACCTCGACAATACAAGTTTCGGCAACCAAGATCTTAGAAAAAGAGAGAAAAGAGCCTGTTTGGTTTGGCGTTGCCATTGCCTCTTTAGATAGCGAGCAAAAACAGTACTATAACCGCCAAAAAGGTGTTGTGGTTGTTTCTGTTGAAGAGAACTCTCCAGCGCAAAAGGCTGGACTCAAAAAGGGAGATTTAATCATCTCTATAGATGATGTTCCTGTTGAAGATGTCTCTGATATGAACTACCGTATTGCCACTATGCGTCCTGGAGATGTGAAACTGGTTGAGTATCAAAGAAATAGGGCTGTTGAAGAGACAGTGATTACCTTGACAAAACCCTTTGGACAAGTAGAAGATAGTATTGGTGGGGTGTTAGTGAATGGTCTAGTTGTTGAGCCACTGACAAGACAATTGCGAAGAACACTAGGTATCGATCAAGAACTTGATGGCGTGGTTATCAGTAGTGTCACTGCAGGAAGCAGTGCCGAGGAGGCTGGACTGGCCAAAGAGGATATAATTATTCGAGTAGGGGATAGAGAGAGCCCGAATATTGATGCATTTAAAGAGATCTTAGCACCAACAACACAAGAGGTCACTGTCTATAGACAGGGCATCATAAAAAATATAACTTGGGAAAAAAATGAATAATATACTTACAGAGAACAGACTATTTGTAATTTCGGGGCCATGTGTTATTGAGTCTCGTGATATGATATTTACCATTGCAGAAACACTCAAAGAGTTAACAGCTAAGCTAGATATCAACTACATCTTTAAAGCCTCTTTTGATAAGGCAAACCGATCTTCTATTAGCTCTTTTAGAGGTCCAGGGCTTGATGATGGGCTCAAAATTTTAGAGGATGTAAAAAAAGAATTTGATCTTGTCATCACCACGGATATCCATGAGCCATCTCAGGCTCAACCTGTAGGCGAAGTGGTTGATATTATCCAAATTCCCGCTTTTTTGTGTAGACAGACAGACTTACTTGTAGAGTCTGCTAAAACAGGAAAAGTGGTTAATATTAAAAAGGCACAATTTTTAGGTCACGAAGATATGATTCATGCTGTCAAAAAGGTGAGTGAGAGTGGTAATGACAATATTGCGCTCACAGAGAGAGGCACTATGTTTGGCTATGGGAATTTAGTTGTGGATTTTAGAAATATTATAGAGATGAAAAAGCTAGGATTTCCTGTGATTATGGACGCAACCCATGCCACTCAAAGACCAGGAGGCAGTGCAGGTGTTAGTGGTGGCAATCCGGAGTACGCACCCTACTTAGCAAAAAATGCTCTTATGTGTGGGGCAGATGGGCTCTTTTTTGAGGTACACCCAGACCCAAGTGTGGCAAAATCTGATGGAAGCAACATGATACAGCTTGCTAACTTTGAAAAGATCTTAGAAGAGCTCAAAGCTGTGTATGAACTAAAAAAGAGTTTTTCAAGTTAACTACCCACAAAATTGGAACAGGGTTTGCTCCTCTTTGTAAAATTATAAAAGATGGAGTTGGCTTTGAGAATACTACTTTTATTTACTCTCACAATTTCAGTGCTGTTTTCTAACATTGTCTCAAAAGATGTTAATGGTGGTGGTGGCAATTTTTTAAGTATTGCCTATTTTCAAGAGAACACAAAAGCAGTAGTTGCTGCAGATTTTGCTGGCATCAAAACATTTAATGTTACAGACTCACTAGAACTTATTGACACACTCGTTCTTGATGGTAATGTAAAAGATGTTGTTGGGAGCAAAAGTGGCAACACGCTGTATGCTGCTGCGAATAGTGGCGGGCTATTTGTGCTCGATTTTTCCAATGGCAATACTTTAGAGGTTATCAACTCTTTTCCCTCGAGTGGACAAAGCCTTGACCTTAGCATCGACACCGAAGCGCAGAGACTCGCTGTAGCAGAAGATGCATTAGGTGTTAGTATTTATGATGTCTCCTCAGAACAAGAGCCTGTGTTGCATGCCACTATTGAGACAAAAAAAGAGGTAAAAAAAGTTTTAATAAAGGGAGATGTTGTTGTCACATCGTACCGAGATGGGATAGTTGAGATCTTTGATATCTCCTCAGGCGTATCTGTGAAGGAGTACACCTTTTCTAACTTTTTAAATATCAATCAAATGCAGTGGTATGAGGACTATTTAGTGTTTCTTGATGGATCGTTAGGGCTTTTTGTATATGATATCTCTATTGCTCATTTGCCTCTACTTAAAGGAGCATTTGCTTTGGAGGGTGGATTAGGATTGGATTTTCTCAATGAGCGTGGATTTATCTCTACGGCTACTAGCAGTATCTATGAGCTAGATCTTAACAATGTAAGCCAGATTCTGTTTGTCAACTCTAGTAGTGTGGAGGAACAGATTAATGAGATGGTTGTAGAAGATGCGTTTATTGTAGCTTCTAGAATGGATAAAAGTTTTCAACTTTTAACAAGAGAGACTCAAGTAGCTTGTAGCAATGAGATTACCTATGGCAAAAACCCAAAAACAAAAAATTGGTCTAAGTTTTTTAGCGGGTGTGATGTGCCTGATGGTTGGGTGCAATCACACAGAGTGCCTCAGAGCCTTGCATTGCAAGAAGAAAATGTAATCTCAGAAGAGCTTATCTCCTCTTTGCCTTCAGGGTGGCATCTTTTAGGGACAAGCGCACAAGTTAGAGACTTCTCTGTTTTTCAATCAGCTGAGAGTGTTTGGAAATTTAAAGATAGTGTGTGGGGCGTCTATACTCAAAGTAGTTCTTTGTCTCGAGCAATAGATAGAGCAACCTATCCTGAGTTCTCTATAATAGAGGCAGGCAGTGGATTTTGGGTCAAAAAATGAAACAGATAGGTATCGCAGTTTTTCTACTACTCTTTGTAACGGCATGTGGCGGTCAAGAAGGTGGGAGCAATACCACCTCTGTGGAGACAACAAAAGATCTCTCAAATTCTCATGGGAAATTAGAGCTCCCTCCACAAGTGCCTAAATTAGAATAAAATATTGCATCTCTCATGCTTCTAGAGAACTCATTTTTTTGAAAAAAGAGTTGATGTTTTGCAATTGACTCATCAAACTCTACATAGGGAAAGTCGCTCCCATAGACAACCTTCCCTTTTAAGTTTTTATAAGCAAATGAGAGATCTTTTTCGATGGTGGAGTTCATATAAAACGGCAAGGTAAATGAACTCTCTAAATAGACATTATCAGCGCTCAGGGCAATAAGCATGGCCTCAAGGCATCGGCAACCCCCACTATGAAGCAGTACAATAGGAGCTTTTTTGACTTTTTTTGCTATAGAAGTTGCCAGCTTGAGATTGTCTGATGCGTACATATCTAAAGTGCCATAGCTTGTATCAATCATAATTCCCAAACCAGCAGATTGCGCCTC
>JAABTA010000059.1 GCA_011390075.1 Helicobacteraceae bacterium
GAGGAGCTTTTTGAAACAGGATCTAGCGAGGCAGAATATAGAATCATTCGAAAAGATAGAAGCACCGTCTGGATCTCTAATGCAAACAGACTGCTTTTCAAAAAAAACCAGCCAGTAAGACTCGATGGAACGGTTAGAGACATCTCCCAGCAAAAAACCTTAGAGCTAAGCCTTATCAAACAAAAAAAGATGCTCCAAACAGTGTTTGATATTTTGCCTGTGGGTATTTCTATTACAGATACTCAAGGGAATATAGTAGATTGTAATAAAGCCTCTGAAGAGATCTTGGGCGTTAGCAAAGAGGAGCATCTAGCCAGAGATTATGCGGGCAAAGAGTGGCAGATTGTACGAAGCGATGGGACTACAATGCCACCAGCAACATTTACTAGTGTTCGTGCCTTGCAAGAAAAGAGAGCCTACTATGACGAAGAGATGGGCATTGTGCGAGAAGATGGAATTCGCTGGATTTTAGTTAGTGCCATGCCTATCGACAATCCTGACTATGGCGTGGCCATTGCCTACATTGATGTGACTGAAAGAAAAGTGCAAAACGAGCAGATAGTCGAAGCAAAAAAGAGTGCCGAAAAAGCCAACCAAGCCAAATCTCAATTTTTAGCCAATATGAGCCACGAGATCCGCACCCCTATGAATGCTATTTTAGGACTCAACCAGATGGTTTTAGAGACAGATCTCAGCCCGAAGCAGAGAGACTATATTGAAAAAGCTTATGGAGCCTCTGGGATGCTTTTGAGAATTATTAACGACATCTTAGACTACTCAAAACTCGAAGCCAATAAATTAGAGATAGATAGTGCAGGAAAACTTTTCTTTGAAGATCTCTTGTCTCAACTAAGAGTGCTTTTTACCGATAGTGCTATCTCTAAAGGTTTAGAGCTCTACTTCTACCCTAAAAAAGATCTTCCAGTAAGTATCTATAGTGATGAGTTTAGAATCACTCAAGTCCTGACTAATCTTTTAGCCAACGCCATCAAATTCACCCAAGAGGGAACGGTTGTTCTTACTATAGAACTCGTCACAAAAGATGACTACAACGCAAGGGTAAGATTTTGCGTTCAAGACACAGGTATGGGGATCTCGAAAGAGAAGATGGAGGAGCTTTTTCAGCCATTTAATCAAGGAGATCTCTCCATTACAAAAGAGTTTGGTGGCACAGGGCTAGGACTTGTGATTAGTCAAAAAATCATTCAAGCTATGCAAGGAAAAATAGAAGTCACAAGCGAAGAAGGCGTAGGCTCAGAGTTTAGTTTTGAGCTAGATTTCAAAGTGGACCTTTGGGATAATCGCCTCCCTATACAGCAAAAGCCTCCAAAAGTACTTGTTGTGGATGATCAAGAGATCTCCCAAACTATTCTCAAAGAGATGATAGAGAGATTTCAAGGAACGGCTGTCTGCACTAGTGGTGTGAGCGAAGCAATGGATGTGCTTACAGCAACACAAACAGAGCCATTTGATTTTGTTTTGATGGATTGGATTATGCCAGGTATTGATGGAAAGAGAGGGAGCAAAGCAATCCTTGAGCTAGCCCGTAATAAAGAACTTGTCAAACTCCCATCAATTATTATGGTCACCGCCCATACCCAAGAGGAGATTGATCTTGAGGGAGTCTCCATTGATGGATTTATCACCAAACCTGTCACGCCTTCTACGCTTTTTGACGCTCTTAATATCACAAATGGTGATGCAGCCATGGAATCTATTAAAAATAGAAGCACCACCCATGTGGATCTCACAGGAGTGAGAGCTCTTTTGGTTGAAGACAATGATATAAACCGACAGGTTGCCACAATTATGCTCAAAGCTGCCAATATAGAAGTGAGCACAGCCAATAATGGAAAAGCAGGCTTAGAGATATACAGCCAAAACCCCAAAGAATTTGACATTATTCTCATGGATGTACAGATGCCAGTTATGAGTGGCTACGAAGCCACAGAAAAGATACGAGAGTTTGACAAAGCAGTGCCAATCATCGCCCTTACAGCGGCAGCCATGGTTGAAGACAAAGAGAAAGCTATCGCAAGTGGCATGAACGAACATGTGAGCAAACCTATCAATAAAGAGGAGCTCTATAAAAAAATTGCCCAAGCCATGGAAAAAAAAGAGGGAGACTCTCCAAAAGAGAAGACCCTAGATCTAGAGTACGCCCTAGATATCACAGGTGGCAATAGAGAACTCTTAAATGATCTCTTGCACACATTAAAGAGGCAACTAGAGGGAAAATTCTCCAAGCTTTGGGAGAGAATTACTTCTCATACAGAAGAGGTGCAAAGGGAGGTGCACTCCCTCAAAGGCGCCAGTGGAAATCTAGGAGCCTTTGAGCTTTTCTCAATGTGTCAAAAAATAGATACAAAGTTCAAAGAGAACAAAACAGTTACAGATAGCGACGCTCATGATCTTAAAAATGCGATGCTCGATCTTTTAGAGAAGCTACAAAAAGTGGCAACACAGACCGAAGATTTTATAACCTTTACTCATCAAGAGCTTCAAGAGGCTTTTTCTGACACGCTTTTTCACTTAAAAGAGAACTCAACCATTCCAACACAAGCCAAAACAGATCTCTACTACAATCTTAAAGCCCTAGAGACCATTGATAGCAAAGACCTTGAAATGTGGCTAGAAGCGCTCAATAACTTTCAATACAAAAAAGCTCTGGAGATTATGGCAAGATGGGAAGATAGCTTCTAAGCTTTCAAACCAATCTTTTTAATGCCAGTACCTCTTTAATTTTTTTCTTTCTCTTCCTCGTCCATATCAGGGTTGAGTTCATCCACAATAGTAGGTGTCTCCCCTGTCTCCTCTTCGATAACCCAAGGTTCATGAACTCTTGTCTGTTCGTGTCCTGATCTTATAACGGTGTCCTCTTCGCTTAGAGCCCTTAAGAGCCCGATAATCATCAAGATAATTACAACAGAAAAGGGAAGAGCCGCTGTAATAACAGCATTTTGTAGCGTTGTCAAACCTCCTGCAACAATTAAAACCCCTGTTAGGAGTGTGAGAATTACTCCCCAGATAGCTCTATGGGACGCTGGCGGAGAGGTAGAGCCCGCTGCTAAAATGGTGGTGACAACCAAAGTTCCCGCATTGGCGGAGGTGATAAGATAGGTAGCAATCAGCACAAGCATCATATAGGAGACTATCTCTCCTAAAAGCCCCACATCTAGCCCCTCTATCATCACAAAAAGAGCAGAGGAGACATCCGCGTTCACAGCCTCTACAATCTCATGGGTCGTAAATAGCTCTTCGTACAGAGCGCTTCCTCCAAAAAGACCAATCCAGATAATGGTTATGAGTGTTGGTGTGAGCAAAACCCCTGAAACAAACTCTCCAAAGGTTCTTCCTCTTGAGATCCTTGCAATAAACATCCCCACAAATGGCGACCAAGCGATCCACCAGCCCCAAAAAAACACTGTCCAAACAGACTGCCAATCACTCCCATGGGTGGCATTAGTGTGAAAAGTGAGCCGTAATATATTTTGAATATAGTGCCCTGTTGATTCGATGGTTACACCAATAAGATACTGTGTTGGTCCAAAGACAAGTAAAAATCCTAATACGGCAATACTCAGCCAAAAGTTACTCTCAGAGAGGATCCGCACCCCCTTATTCACCCCTGAAAGAACAGAGATTGTGGCAATAAGCATAATCACACCCATCACTCCTAGCTGAAAACTCAAAGAGGTGTCAATCCCCGCAACACTTTTGAGCCCTGAGTTCATCTGCTCCACTCCCAAGCCAAGAG
This sequence comes from Helicobacteraceae bacterium, assembly GCA_011390075.1. Classification (GTDB taxonomy): domain Bacteria; phylum Campylobacterota; class Campylobacteria; order Campylobacterales; family SZUA-545; genus JAABTA01. The sequence continues at coordinate 3,758 of JAABTA010000059.1, forward strand.
TAGTAGCAATCCCAAACACAGTTCCAAAGACTGCTAATACATCAATAAGATCCCCAATAATACCATCGGCATGCCTACCAATAACATGGTATAAAGCGGAGCGAATGGTGAGTGGATAGTCGTGCCTAAAAGAGAAATAGGCCATGGTAATGGCAATAAAAGAGAATATCGCCCACCCATTAAGCCCCCAGTGAAAAAAAGTGAGACTCATCCCTGTAATGGCAGCTTCTGGATCCATGGCGTTGCCTGTAAAGGGGTTGTCTTGGAACTGCATAATAGGCTGGGCAACAGACCAAAACAAGATCCCCACCCCAGTACCTGCGGCAAAAAGCATAGAGACCCACGAAAAAAAGGTAAACTCTGGCTGTTCTAGGTTGCCACCTAAACGGATATTTTTGTATCTTCCCATCCCAAGCCAGATCATTAAAAAGAGCAAAAAGGCCACTAAAATCACATAGTACCACTCTAAAAATGGATTGAGAAAATCCCTCATGGTTTTTAGTCCAACAGAGCTTTTCTCTGGATAGTAGCCTGTTATAAATACAGAGAGTAAAATCACAAAGATGCTCATAATCGACATCTTTTTATTCATTCCCTTAAAAATACCAGTGGCTGCTATTTTCATCTACATGCTCCTATCACTAGCTCATTCTATCCATCAAGCTTAGCAACTCTCATAACCTCCTCAATAGTTGTAAATCCTTGGGAGGCTTTGGTGATTCCATCAAGGAACATGGGCTCAAAATCATTTCTCATGGCCTCTTCCATAATCTCTTTTTTTGATGCTTCTTTAATAATAAGCTCAGCAATGGTCTCTGTCACTTCTAGGACTTCACTAATAATTGTTCGTCCGCTGTAGCCTGTATTATTACACCGCTTACAACCTGTGCCTTTGACAAACTTTGCATTCTCTTCGATATAGTCAGCATACTTTTCTAAAATAACATCCGAAGCACTATGTGGCACCTGGCAGTATTTGCAAACCTTTCGCACTAGTCTTTGGGCTTGAATGGCAACAATCGCATTGGCCACAAGCAGTGGTTCAATACCCATATCCACAACTCTTGTAATGGCACTGACAGCATCATTGGTGTGTAGTGTGGTAAAAACAAGGTGTCCTGTAAGGGCGGCTTGGATAGCTATGGTTAGAGTCTCTTTGTCTCTCGATTCACCAACCATAATAATGTCTGGGTCTTGTCGTAAGATTGAGCGAAGAGCTTTGGCAAATGTCATTTCTGCTTTTTCATTGACTTGGACTTGCTGAATTAAGTCCATCTGGTACTCAATTGGATCCTCAACGGTTATGAGCTTTTTTGTAACATTTTTGATCTCATTAAGCCCAGCATAAAGAGTGGTTGTTTTCCCACTTCCTGTCGGCCCTGTGACAAATACAATCCCATAGGGCTGCTTCATGGCATTTCTGAATTTTTTTGCATTTTTAGGTTTAAAACCTACCTCATCAAGTCTAATAAGTGCTGTCTGTTTATCCAAGATCCTAAGCACAATAGACTCTCCATGATTAATAGGCAAACTAGAGACCCTAAAATCATACTCACTCTTTTTGATCTCTTTACTAAATCTTCCATCTTGTGGTTTTCTTCTCTCTGCAATATCGAGATCTGAAAGAAGCTTGACTCTAGAAGCTAAAGGAGGATAGATGTCTCTGTCAAAGATAAACAGATCGGTTAAATGCCCGTCTATCCTAGCTCTTACACGGCATTTATTCTCTGTTGGTTCAATATGAATATCGCTGGATTTTCTAGTGACTGCTGTATCGATAATGAGTTCAATCAGCCTCATAATCGCCGACTCTTCCTCAGATTTGCCAACGATGCTATTGGTTTGGCTTATCTCTTTTCTTACATCTAAAATAATATCTTTTTGGCTCTCAAACTGCTCAAGCTTCTCTAACAAAGAGACCACCTCTGCCTTTTTTGTGACCACAACCATAATCTCTTTTTGTGGCATCATTCTTTGCACAACTTCTTGAGCATTAAAATCAAGTGGGTCAGCAAATACCACCTCTACTCCTTCTTCTGTCTCTCTTACAGGAATAGCTTTAGAGCGCTTGAGTGTACCTAGTTGGAGTTTTTCTGAGATTGTAAAGTCGATATCAAAACTTCCAGGTTCTAGATAGTCGATTTTGAGCTGCTGGGCGACGGTTTTGAGAATTATATCCTCTTCTACCATGCCCTCTTCTATCAAGATCTCTCCAAGGAATTTATTTTGCCCGAGCTTGTCTCTAATCTCTTTTTGAATATTAAAAGCCTCTTCAATATCCTCTTTTTTTAGAACCTCTTTTTCAACAAGTAAATCACCTAATCGAATTTTTTTATTTATCATTATTTACCAATATATATGCTCTTGTTCTAAAGTATCGTTTTTGAATCTTTTAATATAAAGCTTCTCTTTGCCATCATCAAACTTTTTCTCCATGGTGACGGAGCTTGTCTCGTCAATTGCAAAAACATATATACCATTTTCCATCTTAT
>JAABTA010000060.1 GCA_011390075.1 Helicobacteraceae bacterium
GAATATAGAAAAAGTAGTTATCACTAGGAAAGTTTCCAGCACCCTGATCCTCATCCCAGTTTGGTCCCCATTTTGGATCTACATGGGGTTTAAACTGCACCCCATCTTTGAGTTGATGGTTGTTGTATTTCCAAGGAATACCATACTCCTCCAAGCTTGGTACAACACCACTTTGTAAGTCGCCATTTGAAAAGCCACCACCTTTATTTTGCCAATCGTTTGGATAGCCTTTTCCAGGATAGGTCTCCACATTGTTCCAGTACATGTATTCACGGCCATTTCTATTAGTCCACTGAGTTTTACACGCAACTGTACAAGTTTGACATCCAATACATTTATTTAGGTCAATAACCATTGCCATTTGTCTTTTAGACATTCAAATCCTTTATTACGCTTTTTCTATATTCACTGCGCCGTCATACGCATACTGGTTTCCGTCCCAGAAACCGCCAAACTTCATATGTCCCCAGCCATCGGCCATCTCTAAAAGATTAAGCGCCGTTGGAACAACTTGGTTGTGTCCTTGCAAGTTTTTAAACATATAAGGCTCCCAACCGTGCTCCATCACAATACCATCAAGTGGGGCACTGGCTGTCACTTTTACTTGTGCAAAGAACTCGCCTAGCACATTAAAGACTCTAGCGTCATCACCATCTTCAATGCCTTTGATTTTGGCAACTTCTGGATTGATCATAATATAAGGCACACCTCTTTGTAGTCTCAAAAGAGTTCTGCTTGTTCTGTAGTTGGAGTGGATCGACCATCTAGCGTGCGGAGTCATCAGTGAGAAAGGATACGCACCCCTAACTGGCTTAATGCCCTCCATTCCAGTATTCACATTGGCTCCAAGCTGGATCCATCTGTCGTGATCGACATAAAAAGTCTGTCGTCCGCTGAGTGTCTCCATTCTCTCATATTTAAAGAGGTGGTACTCAAAGGAGTTAAATGGTCTATCCGTATAAAGTGGAGAACCCTTGGCGGCTTTTTCATTCAGCGGTAAAAACCCACCCATTTTATACATCTTCTCAATGGTGTATGGCTCAAACTGCTCACATTTTGCAAGAGCTGCTTCTACAGCGAGTCTGTCTCCACTCTTTTTACCCTTTGGATCGGCCCCTAAGATTGGCTCATCGTTCATCATTGAGTCCATATCATCATTGATAAACTCTTTGTAGAAGTTGGCTAAATCGTGGAAACCCTCTCTTGCGTATCTCTCGTCATCAGGAACTTCTGCTTTATCAATATTTTCTGGTTTATTGGCAATCTCTTCAAGTTTTTTAGAGATAAGCGCAAACATAGACCACTCATCCATAGCCTCGCCGACAGGTTTAATGTTGGCTACAGGTTGGGCAAGGTTAGTATATCTGTGATAGCCTGGGCTTGTTCTAATATCCCAAACCTCATAGTGGGATTTTGCAGGGAGCAATAAATCTGCCCAAACAGCGGTGTTACTCATTCTATAGTCAACAACGCAGAGGTATTTCATTTTTTGTAAGAACGCCTCTTTATATTTAGAACCCTTGTTTCTTCTAAATCTAGAGTCGGCTACAAGCAAACCAACCTCTGGCATAAAGTTTGGTTTAACCCCATCGCCTTCTGCTTTATTTCGGCCCGCAGCAATGAGCTCTTCTATGGTTTTTACATACTCCTCTTTGCTCATACCACCTTGGGCTCTTTTGACATCTTCGTCATTAAAGTACTCTTTAAATGTCTCCATGCCATCACCAAGGACAAACTCCCCAACAAACCCAGAGCCAAATCTAGGAGCATATTTTCCAGCAAAGCCACTAAGCTCTCCTAGCCCTGTAAGTCTAAACTCATTTTCTGTATTAAGACCACCATATTGTCCCATTCTGCCTGTGAGACCTTGAATAGAAGCAATATTCCAAATGCTCATAATCCCATTAAAGTATTTATTCAAAGAGAAGCCAGTGGTTGTCATCACAACTTTTGGCAGTGCCATATCTCTTGCAAGCTCTCTTGTAACATCTGGGTGTACACCTGTCTGTTTTTGGGTTTTTTCAGGAGTAAACTTGGCAGCACTTTTTTTCAGGTGTTCAAAGGCTGTTGTTACCTCTATCTCCTCTCCGCTATGGAGTGTAACTTTCCAAGTGCCCTCTAGCATTGGGTTGATATTAAACTCGTCTAGTCTTAGAGTTTTATTCTCACTCCCCTCACTCCCTGGCATAAGGGCAATCTCTTTGGTGTTTTGATTCATACAGTAAAACTCCTCTTCAAAAGAGTGTTCACCGTCACCTTCTATATCTGATCTTCTTAAAAGTTTTTGATTGTCTGTGCGGACAAGAAACGGAAGATCTGTAAAGAGTTTCATAAACTCAGGCTTATACATCTTCTCCTCGAGTATTACATTGATAACACTCATCGCTAAAAAGTTATCGCTCCCTGCTTTAATGGGAATCCAAAGATCAGCAGCTCTTGCACTGGCGTTGTACTCAGGAGTGATAACAATCACTTTCCCACCGTTATATTTGCCTTCCCATACAAAGTGTGCATCAGGAATTCTAGAAACAGAAGGGTTGGCACCCCACATAACAGAGACATCAACATTAAACATAAAGTCATAAGTACAGCCAAGATTTCCCTCACCATACGCCACAGCAGCACCACTAAACATATCTCCTAGATAAGAAGCTGGATAGATTCTTGCAGCACCTAGTTGGGTACAAAACCTCAGAGGGGCTCCACGGCGACCCTCTGTAAGCAGGCCTGTACCAGCTTGGATAAAGAGCTTTCCAGGACCTTTTTCTTCATCGGTCATAGTATCCCAGATCTTTTGAGCCACTTCTGTAGCTGCATCGTCCCAGCTCACTCGCTCCCATTTGCCTTCGCCTCGCTCTCCTGCTCTTCTCATTGGATAGAGGATTCTATCTTTTTCGTACATTATTTGAGAGTGTTGGACCCCTTTGTTGCACCCTCTTGGGTTAAAGTCAGGAATGTTTTCGTTTACGATTGGATATCTAGCACTTTGGTTTTCTCTTGTAACAACACCATCTTTTGACCAGATCTCCCATGCACAGTTTCCTTGACAATTCACGCAGTGATAGGCAAAACCGTGCTCCTCTTTTTTCCCATAGGTAAAGTCAAACTCATCTCTATACATACTCTCTGTGTAGTTTGCGTTTGGATAGTTCTCTTTCCCATTTTCCACACTTATTACATCTGTTTTACCAAAAAGATATCCTTGGCTTGCAACCATAGCGGCGCTTACACCAGATGTTTTTAAAAAATCTCTTCTTTTATTATTAACCATCAATTAGCCCCTTACCTTGCTATTGGCATATTAAGTGAGTTGCCCCACTCATCCCAGCTGCCTGTATATACTTTTGCGTCTTCATACCCTAACATCTTTAAAGCCGTTACTAAATGCGAGCTTCTTCCTGCGCCAACATGGCAGTATGCGTAGATTGTTTTATCTTTTGTGACACCATACTTTTCAAAGATCTTTTGCATCTCTTTTTTATCTTTGAATGAGAGTTGTTTTTCAAAGTCTGTAATCTGACTCCATTCGATAAACTTAGCACCTGGAACATGGCCACCTCGAGCAACATTATCGAGCTTTCTCTCCCCAATAATCTCGTTCATAGCTCTTGAGTCTAAGATGACATATTGCGATTTTTTCTGCCCCTTTTCTCTAATATCTTTCATTGCTTTATAGATCTCCTCTTTACCAACAATCCAAGATCTATCAATTTTTGAGACATCTACGGTGTAGTTTTTGGGTTCTACCTCTGGGCGCTCCTCGCCACCTTGGACTAATAGCATAGGATAAAGAGCATCCATTTTTTCTTGAAGCTCTTGCATCTTCTTGCCATAAGCGTCTAACTTAGCTTGGCTACCTTTGCCATCACTGACAAGTTTTTTCTCTTTGCTGTGTGCCCTTCGTAATGACTTATACTCTTCGTCGTATTGATCATAGATCTCTTGGTTTGGATCAAAAGCTTTAACCGCTTCATACCCACCGTTTAAGAGCTTGATTTTGTCGTGACCAAAGCTTTTAAAAAAAGCAAAGACACCTGTGGCATTTGGACCTCTAAAGTTATCATAAGCGATTACTAAAGTATCGTTATCAATGCCTTTAGAACCAATATACTCTTCCGCCTCTTCAGGACACATAAACAGTGGTGCACAGTGCATCTCCCCTGTTATATCAGAATGATGTAAATGGTGTGCATACATCTCTACAGAACCAACGATGTGGTTCAGATTATAGGTAGTGTCGCTGTCTCCTGTTACAAAAACAACTCCTGGCTTACCTATGAGTTTAACAGCATCTTCAGCAGAGATAAGATAATCACTTGTCTTTGCTTGTAGTGTTGCTGTAAACAGTAGAGTCATTGCAAGAAAATACAATAACTTCTTTGTCATGCTAGCTCCTTTATTTTGTTAACCTTAAAAAAATATTAAATATTTAAACTAAGGCCAACCCGTTAGTTTAAGCTAAATTTACAATAGTAAATCTTATAATGTGATTAAATTAACACTATAAAACAAAAAAGTTTTATGAATGTTTTTATTAACTTAATCTGATTTTCAAAGAGGAATAATAAGCCATGCTAATATCACCAGAGGAGAGGTTGCTCTCTGTTTATAACAGCGGAATATATATAACAAATAGAGATCTTGTTATTTTGGGAAAAGAGCTAGGAATAGATCTTCCACTTAAAACACGAGAGTATCTATTTGGAGAGATTATATATCATGTAAAAACAAATGGTTACAAAGATCTTTTTTTAGAAAAACTGCAAGATCTTATAGACTCTAAAGTTGCAGATTACAAAGCTTTAGAAAAGAACTACGAAAAAGCAGCACCACTTATTAGTAGCTGGAGAGAGAAAGCTTTGAGCTTGCCAGAAGATTTTCAAAGGTATTTTAATGACTAATTATGGAACCTTTAATAATCCAAACAATAGAGCGCCTTACGCAAAAAAAATTATTGCTATCACCAGTGGCAAGGGAGGCGTTGGCAAAAGCACCACTTCTGTTAATATTGCTATTGGTTTAGCTCAAGAGGGTTTCAAAGTTGGTCTGTTAGATGCTGATGTCTATGGACCAGATATTCCTAGAATGTTAGGAGTGGCCCATGAAAAAATGCGCTGGAGCGATGAGGACAAAATTATTCCTAGTGAGAACTATGGAGTTAAAATTATGAGTGTAGGGCTTACTACCCCTGACGATGATACTCCATTGGTGTGGCGTGGCAGTGTGGCTACCTCTGCTTTGATTCAATTTTTAGATGATGTGGCGTGGGGAGAGCTTGACTATCTTGTGATAGATATGCCCCCAGGGACAGGAGATGTGCAACTGACTATGGCGCAAGAGTTGCCTATCTCTTTTGCTATTATGGTCACAACACCACAAAGTGTCTCGTGTGATGATGTGGGCAGGGCCATACGAATGCTTAAAGAGAGTCATATTACAATTGCAGGCATTGTGGAAAATATGAGCTTTTTTATTGCTCCTGATACTCACAAGCGGTATGACATTTTTGGAAGCGGTGGTGCTAAACAGCTGGCAAAAAGATATGACTTGCAGGTGCTTGGGACTATTCCAATAGAGATGGAAATAAGAGAGAGAAGCGATCAGGGTACCCCTGTTATTGCCACAGGAAGCGAAGAGATAAAGCAAAGATATAAAAATATTATTCACAAAATATATAGTCAAAAGGAAAATGTTTGAAGAAGCTGCTTATAATTTTTATGTTTGTAGGGATTTTGCTGGGAAATGAAAAGATCTATAAAAGCGATATAGGTAACAATCAGTTGCAGGAAATGCAAAAAAAAGGCGCTGTTGTTGTGGATGTGCGAACACCTCCTGAGTGGGATCACTTGGGAATTGTGCCAGGAAGCAAACTGATCACCTTTTTTAATGAAAGAGGCGCATACGATCTTGAGGGCTTTATCAGAGGCCTTAAAAAAGCTGGCGTAGGTAAAAAAGATGATGTGATTATCATCTGCAGAAGCGGAAATCGCAGTGTTCATGTCTCCAATATGCTCACCTCCAAAGGCTTTAGTAATATATACAATGTACAACACGGCATACGAGGCTGGATTAGAGAAGGCAAGCCAGTTACTAGAAATTTTTATTAGTTTTTCTATAATTCTCCTTTCTTCTAAAGCAAGCTTTAGAAGAAATTCCTCTCACTAAAGCTTTGCTTTTGGCAAGAATGAAACCCGGATAATAAGGAGAGCTACGAAAAATATTAACTC
>JAABTA010000061.1 GCA_011390075.1 Helicobacteraceae bacterium
CTCTTACAAAGATTTAAGAACTTTAGTAGTTCTCCCCCTCCCAAAGATCCGATGTAAATTCCACTACCTTATTTCTTCCTGTTGTTTTCGCGCTATATAGGGCAACATCTGCGTATTTAATTGCTTCCCAAATAGAGGATGTGTCTTCAGGGAAGAAAGAGAGTCCAATGCTTATAGTCTTTTTCAGAGTTTTCTCATTGCCCACTTTGATAACTCGCTCTTCCACTTTTCTTCTTAGTTTTTCTGATACAGCTCTAGCTGACTCTCTTGATTCAATGTCGTTAAGAATCACTATAAACTCCTCACCGCCATATCGTACTGTAAGATCAGCCTCTCTAATATTGTCACTTAATACAGTGGAGAGCTCTTTTAAGACAAGGTCTCCAATATCGTGGCCATAGTTATCGTTGACCTTCTTAAAGTAGTCCATATCGATCATCATAATGGCGATATTTGTTTTCTGTCTGACCACTTGAGGCGCTAATTTTTCTACATATTCATCTAAAAATCTTCTATTATAGAGCCCTGTGAGAGAGTCTTTAAGGCTTGACTCTTTTAAAATATGCATCAATCTTTTTGATTCAAGCACAGGAGCTGCTTCGTTGGCAAAATTGTGGATAAAAGGAACAATGCCTTTTTTATTCTCTATCTCTTCTTTGGTACTGAACACAATGTTAATAACAAACCCGATATTGCCACCAACCGTAATTGGAATGCAAATATGCTCTTTTTCATTGTTATCAAAAGATGGGCAAAGGTGAGGAAAATCACTTGAGACTACATTTTTACCAACTCTTTTTGCACGACACTTATTAGAATCACTAAAGATCTCTCGTTTGCAATAAAATTCTTCTCCTTTTTGAAACACTATATGGCTCTCTGTGCCAGTGATATCCATCTCTGAAATAGTAAAATTTTTAATTCCAAATCTTTCGTCTAAGAGTGCTGCTAGTCTTTCATAGATATCTTCTTTATTGACATCTAGCTCAATTGCTTTTTTAAAATTATAGAGCTCTGCAAGTTGCCCAACAATATCAGTGGACTCCCTTAAGAGATCATCTTTATTGTTAGTTGCCACAAAGATTCTTAGCTTTTTATCGATCTCTCCAAAAACTCTATCGAGTTTTTCTAAAAATTGATCATAAATAGAGACCATTTCTCCTGCTTCATCGGTGAGTCCTGTGTTAATCACCCCCTTAAAATCACCACGGCTGGCTTTTTTAATACTATTTTTTAACGCTTCAAAAAGTTCAAGATATGGATTTAAAATACTATTGGTCAATACTATCACTAAAATAATAGCTATAACTGTGGTGATTAAGATATTTATAACAGTATCAACCCCTTGACCTCTAATTTCGGAGATATCAAACTTCATACTCACAGCCCCTAGGGTCTCTCCAATTTTTGCGTTGTGGCAAGAGACACACTTAATTGTGTCTTTAGTAGTTACATTATAAGGAATAGTGACACGAAGCAACGCGCTACTAGTCCCCTCTTTAAAGATCTCAACTGGGTTGCCTGTTTTGATGACCTCTTTGTCAATATTATCTCTAGGCTCTTCCATAATCCTCGGTGGACCAAATTGTTCCACGACATTGTCCCCTCGTATAACCCAAAGATCCTCAACATCTTTAAGCTTAGCGATACCATCTAAAAAGACATCTCTGCTATCCATTGTTCCATTCACCATGTGAGCTGTAAGCCCTGTTTTGACGAGATCGGCTATAACATTTGCTTTATCTTTCGCGGAGTTGACTCCATAGTCTCGAAAATTGATAGAGACAATAAAGATCACAATAATTGTTGCGACAGCAAACATAGAAGCTACTCTTAATAATATTTTTTGTTTAATTGACATGAAGCGAAAGTCCTAAAAAATGGATTACAAGCATCTTTAGAAACTATTGTGACTATGCAAAGTTTTGAGATACTATATATTATAAGTATAACAAAAAAAAGTTATGTTTTCGTAGAGTGAGGCTCAGATTTTGTGAGCCTCAAGCAAAATTTGTGTAAAAGTTTTAGATTCCTGCTTCTTCTCTTCTTAGTAGATACTCCCATTTAGCATCCACATTCTTTTGCCACTCTTCAATAACATGTTTATTGGAGGGCTTGAATAGGTGTTTGAATCTGCCTTGCATCCCTAAATACTCCTCAACAGGAACATGATTTTTTGGCTTGTAGTTCACTGTTACTTTACTTCCATTTTCAATCTCATAAAGAGGCACAACTCTTGACTCAACCATAACTTTAGAGATTTCCATACTCATTGATGGATCAAATTTCCACTCAGTTGGACATGGACTTACCGCATTTATATAAACTGGACCACTAGCAGCAAATGATTTTTGCGCTTTTTTTACCATATCTTTCCAGTTGCTAGGAGCAGATTGGGCAACATACTCACATCCATGAGCAGCCATAATTTGCATCATGTCTTTTTTGAGTTTCTTCTCACCATAACTTACCTTTCCTGCTGGAGAAGTAGTTGTAGCACCACCTATAGGTGTTGAAGAACTTCTTTGACCACCTGTATTCATATACCCTTCATTGTCTAGGCATACATAGATAAAGTCATGACCTCTCTCCGCTGCACCTGAAAGTGACTGAAAACCAATATCATAAGTACCACCATCACCTGCAAAAGCGATAAATTTCATTGGCTTATCACTAAATGATTTTTTATTGTTCTTTAAAGATTTGTGCATTGCTTCCACACCACTAATAGCAGCAGCTGCGTTTTCAAATCCAATATGAATCCAGCTTACATCCCAACTTGTATAGGGATAGATTGTTGAACACACTTCCAAACAACCTGTTGCTGTTGATACACATAATTCATCGTCTGTTGCATTCACAAACTCTCTTACAATAATCGAGTGGGAACAACCAGGACACAGTCTATGCCCACCTTGAAATCTCTCTTTTGATGTTGAAAACTGTTTTAAGTTTTTTATTTGTTTCATTTCACTCATAGACTAGCTCCTAATAAAACGACAGCTCTTTGCCGCGTAAGTTGATTGTTTGAATCAGTGGTTTTACTCTTTTACCAGCATCACTACACTCTTTTGCACTATTAAAGATCTCTGTTAAGTGATCAATAGTCATATCTCTCCCACCTAAACCATACACATAGTTTAGAAGAACCGCATTGTAACCATTGTCAACCATAACAGCCGCAACTTCATTATAAAGTGCACCTGTAGACCCCAATGGGGCTGATCTATCCAAAACGGTAATTGTTTTTGTTTTGCCTAGGTATTTAGCTAGTTCTTCTTTAGGAAATGGTCTCCAAAGTCTCACACTTACTAGACCAACTTTTTTACCTTCTGCTCTTAGTTTATCAACAGCGAGTTGCGTAGTACCTGCTACAGAACCCATACATATAATAATCTCTTCTGCATCATCAACTTGATAAGTCTCAACAAACTTGTACTCTCTGCCACTTAGCTCTTTATACTCAGCAAGCACTTTTTCTATAACACCAAATGAGTTATACATAGCGTGTTCATGTCTCATTTTGTGCTCATAGTGCCACTCACCCTCTGTTTGCGCACCATAAGTTACCGGTTTTTCAGGATCGAGCATTGGGTTGTGTGGTTTATAGTCACCAATAAATTTATAAGCTTCATCATCAGGAAGATAGTTGAGCGCTTCTGTTGTGTGAGAAACCAAAAAACCATCTTGGTTTACAGCCACAGGAAGTCTCACGCTATAATCTTCTGCAATTTTAAATGCACATAGATTAAGGTCATACACCTCTTGAGGATTATTGGCAACCATATTGATCCAGCCAGCGTCACGACCAAGATACATATCAGAGTGATCACCATGAATATTCAATGGCGCAGCTAAAGCTCTGTTTACTGCGTTGAGTACAATTGGAAGTCTCATACCCGATGCTTGATAAAGCACCTCAATCATTAAAGCGTATCCTTGGCTTGATGTAGCCGTGGCTACTCTTCCACCTGCAGATGCTGCACCAACACAAGCACTCATAGCTGAGTGTTCAGACTCAACCATAACAAATTCACCATCCACATCACCATCTGCTACAAACTGAGAGTAGTTTTGAACAATTGGAGTTGATGGAGTAATAGGATATGCAGCTACAACATCGATTTTAGCTTGTCTCATTGCCTGAGACGCTGCCATATTACCATCCCAAACGATTCTATTTTGTTCCATTATTAAATACCTTTACTTTTTCTCTTCTTTTTCTGGCCACTGTCTTAAAGCCTCTTCAACAGGTAGGTGATCTGCAAACATTAATAACGATTTAGGATTTGTAGGACATACATCAACACAGATGCCACAACCTTTACAGTGTTTATAGTCAATATGACCAAAAATTCCTTTTCCTTTGTCATCGACATCTGGAATGATAGAAGTATCTGGACAGTACACCCAACAAAACTGACAATCTATACAGAACTCTTTATTATGCACTGGCTTGTCAACTCTCCAGTCTGCCACTGAGTGTTGCACCGAGTTATTCTCGTGGTGTACTTCTTGATCTGGTTTTCCCTCAAATGAGAAAAGTGTAGCTCCTGGCTCAAACTCTTCCCAACCTTTTAATAGATGTTCCTCAGTCATTGCTGGCCTCCTATTTTACTTCAGCGTATGCACGCTTAATTGCTTTAACATTTCCATCAATGATTTTTTGAGGAAATTTATAAAGTAGTTTCTCCATTGAACCTGCAAAATCATCAATTTCAAATAGACCTGAAACTTTCATTAATGCACCAAGCATCGGTGTATTCGGCATCGCTCTGCCAATCTCTTCTTGGGAGATTTTAATACAGTCTACTAGATAGATCTCTTTTCCCGCAAATGCAGGAACTGCTTCTAGTAGCTCCTCTTTACTTAAATGAGTAGTAATAATATACTTGGTTGTCTCTTTAATATCATAGTGAATATCAGTATAGACAAGAGAAGGATCGATTACTAATACATAATCTGGTTTCATCGCTTTTGAGTGATCAATAATTGGATTCTCATCAACTCTATTGAATGCGTTCATTGGCGCACCTCTTTTTTCAGCACCATAGACTGAAAAACCTTGAACATGTTTGCCTTCATGTGCCATTACATCACAGAGAGCTTTTACTCCTGTTACAGCACCTTGACCAGCGCGGCTATGCCATCTTAATTCTAACATCTCTTTTCCCTTGAGTCTGTTTTCTTATTGCATACTCATTGTAGAAAAGTATATCTTAATGTTTCCTTTTATAATTATGTAAAAGTTATGTCTAAACCAACAAGACCTCTTTTCCTGCCAAGGGCACCAAGAGCAGTGAGGACAAGGATCTTCTTTGGGCATACCCTCCTATTTTTTTTAAAATTGTACATTTTTTATACAATTCTTCATTTTAAGCACAAAACCCCTATCCAATCCTGCAAGATCTTTATAAAACTCTGGCGGGCTAAAACCCCTATTTTGGCAAAATTGGGCAATGCTTTTTTTTTGGTCATACCCAAACTCACAAATACAATATGGTATCTCTTTTATAGACTGAAGATGAATAAGCTCTTTTACAAACTCATCCCCTTGCGTGCCACCAAAAAGTGCTTCATTTGGTTCGTAGCTTACACTCTTTGGAAGTTGGTAGCTCTCTTGAATATAGGGGGGATTAGAGAGCAGCAAATCAATAGCTTCTGTAATTGCCTCTAGTTTAGATGAGAGTCTAAACTCCACATTCTTCACTTGATGCTTTTGGGCATTTCCTTGTGAAAGTTCGATGGCTAACGGATTAATATCACTTCCAATAAATTGTTTATCGGGAAACATTTGGGCTAGAGTGATTAAAATAACCCCACTGCCAACTCCCACTTCGGCAATAGTAGTCACCTCTTTGGTCTCAATAATCTTTTGAGCAATAGTCACCAAGATCTCTGTCTCTGGTCTGGGAATGAGCACACCTTCTTTTATACAAAACTCTTGACTAAAAAAAGAAACTTTTTCTGTAATATACTCTAAAGGATAGCCTGTTGCTCTTTTGCTAATATGATCTAAGAAAAGATCTTTGATTCCTCGTGAAAGCAGATAATCTGGATGCAGATGCAACCAAACTCTTGTCTGCTTCACAAGATGTATGAGTATAATCTCACACTCTAATCTAGGTTTTTCAGCTACCTCTTTTAACTCAGTAACTCCTAGAGCTACTGCCTCTTGAACTGTCACATGACACCTTTTTGGTAATA
>JAABTA010000005.1 GCA_011390075.1 Helicobacteraceae bacterium
TTTCTGTCTCTATTACTGTCATATTGCCACCAATTTGGTCAAGCCCACCTAAAGGAATAATTTTTACTGATTTATTAGCATCTCCAAATCTTGAACCACTGTTCATTCTTTGGAAGTGAATTCTTTTATTGATTGTAATCGCATCTTTTGCAGAGGAGTGCCAGCCTTGTGGTTTTGATTTGGCATTTTTATTGGTATTGCTTCTGCCTTTGGGGCTGTTACTAGTGCTAGTATTATTACTTCTAGGTCTTCTTCTATTTTGATTATTTCTTTTTTGGTCGGAATTTCTACTCTCAGGTCTTTTCTGATTTTGATTACTGCTATTTTGCACTTGAGAACTGCTTTCTTTACTGTTTTCTTTACTATTTTCCATCTATAAAACCTTTTTAAATTTTTAAGGAATGATGGAGCTTATGATATTCTTGGGTAGTTAGCTCATGTGGTCTAGTAGTTTTTGCTAGATCTAGCTCTTGAAAAATAGTCTCTAAAGTAGCTCTTTCAAAGAAGGAGGATAAGTTCTTTAAAAGAGTCTTTCTAGGAGCAGTGAAGCATTTTCGTAAAAATTGGCTCAACTCCTCATCAATAGAAGGCTTATTTTTAACAATTGTAAACACTGCCGAATCAACTTTTGGTGGTGGCTCAAAGGCCTGTGGCGGGACATACAGCAAAATACTAGCATCAGCTATTGACTGTGTAAGAATTGCCAAAGAGGAGAAATTTTTTTCTCTTGTCTTTGCACAGAACTTTTCTGCCACTTCCTTTTGAACCATTACAGTTAACTCTTGACACCTCTCATCTCTGAGAGCTCTTAGAATTATCTCTGTTCCAATATTGTACGGCAAATTTGCGATAATTTTATACTTTTTTTCCCGCAAATTTTTACTATTCCATAGTTTTAAGACATCGCCTTCTATAAGCTCTAAAGATCCCTTTTGCAACTCTTTTTTAAAGAGATCTTTTAAAAACTCTATAGCCTCAATGTCTATTTCATAAGCAACTACACAAGCTTTTTTCAAAAGCTCTTTCGTTAAATCACCCAAACCAGGACCTATCTCTATAACCTCCAAGTTATCATCGGTCATCGATTGGACAATTTCTTTCACATAGTAGTCATCTTTTAAAAAATGCTGACCAAAATGTTTTTTTGCACGAACTCTATTAGACATTTGTAATATTAGCAAAATTGGGATAAAATTAATATTAATTAATACAGTTTTTAGGATTATAACAGTGAGAAAAGAGACACTAACAAAAAGAATTATTCCCTGCCTTGATGTCAAGAATGGCAGAGTGGTTAAAGGGGTCAATTTTGTAGGACTACGCGACGCTGGAGACCCTGTGGAGGTTGCTAAAAGATACAACCAAGAGGGCGCTGATGAGATCACTTTCTTAGATATAACAGCAACCCACGAAAAGAGAGACACCATCATAGAGGTCTTAAGAGAAACTGCAAAAGAGGTTTTTATTCCTCTGACTGTTGGAGGAGGCATTCGGACATTAGATGATATCTACAAACTTTTAAATGTTGGGTGCGATAAAGTTAGCATTAACTCCCATGCAGTGAATCATCCAGAGTTTATCAACCATGCTGCCAAAAGATTTGGAACCTCCACAATCGTTGTTGCTGTAGATGTCAAAAAAGTCGGCAATAGCTACAATGTGTTTATTAATGGTGGCAGAATAGATACAGGAAAAAATGCTATTGATTGGATAAACGAAGTCTATAACCGTGGGGCAGGGGAGATACTGCTTACATCTATGAATGCAGATGGTACAAAAGCTGGGTACGATCTTGAGATAACACAACAAGCCAGTGAAAAAACTGATATTCCTATTATTGCTAGCGGTGGCGCTGGGACAATGCAACATATTAAAGAGGCTTTTACCCATGGCGCTGATGCAGCATTAGCTGCCTCTATTTTTCATTTTGGGGAAATTGATATAAAAGATCTCAAATTGTATCTGAGATCTGAAGGTGTGGAGGTGAGACTATGATAGTGTGTGCAGGAAAAATTGAATCTTTTGAGTATGCCTTTCCTATTGGTATTGGTCTGATTGAGAGCGCCATTAATTTGACACAGCTCTGTCTTTTGGATAAACCAAACTATCTTTTTTTTGTGGGAAGTGCTGGAAGCTATGGAGGTTTTTCTATAGGTGATATAGTAACAAGTGATGGAGCTTCTAATATTGAAAATTCCAACCTACTAGGAAAGAGCTACACGCCACTTGATAATGTTTTAGTCTCCAATAGTGGCATTGTTTCACATGAAACAATCGTCAACTCTTCCAACTATATTACAGCTGACGAAGCAATTGGAAGACTCTATCAAGAACATAAAATAGGTATTGAGAATATGGAGTTTTTTTCTGTTATCCGTGTGGCTAAAGAGTTTAACATCCCTGTTGCTGGTGCTTTTGTTATTACAAACTACTGCAACAAAGAGGCTCATAAAGAATTTCTAAACAATCATAAATCTTGTATAGCAAAACTAGATAACTATATGCGAGAGCATTTTCTTATAAGAAAATAGCTATGAACTCTCTTATAAATTATAAAAAAGAGGAGCTAGAAGAGCATATTACTCCTAAGTTTCGTGTCAAACAGATCTATGATTGGGTCTATAAAAAGTATCAATTCTCTTTTGATTTGATGAAAAACTTACCGAAAGATCTTAAAGAAGATCTCTCAAAAAACTTTTCAGTTTTAGATCTTGAGATTGCCAATAAGCAGATAAGCCAAGATGGAAGCATCAAGTATCTCTTTACACTCAAAGATGCTCATACAGTAGAAGCAGTATTACTAAAGATGAAAGGCGATGAATTTGACACAAGTGGCAAGCTCATAAAAGAAGCAAAATACACGGTATGTCTCTCCACACAAGTTGGTTGCAAGGTGGGGTGCAGTTTTTGTCTTACAGGAAAAAGTGGATTTATTAGAGATCTTGAGCCTGCAGAAATTGTAGCACAGATGCTTCTTATCAAAGCCGATAATAATTTTTCTGTAGAAAAAGGGGTAAATATCGTCTATATGGGGATGGGAGAACCCCTTGATAATTTGGAAAATGTAGTCAAAGCAATTGAGATCTTTGCCCAAAAAGATGGGATGGCAATTAGCACAAAAAGGCAAACTATTTCAACAAGTGGCATTAGTAGCAAAATTGATAAACTAGGAAAACTAGATCTTGGAGTGCAACTTGCTATTTCGTTGCATGCTGTCGATAACCAAACAAGAGACACGCTCATTCCGATGAACAAAGCTTTTCCTATTGAGACAATTTTAGACTCAGTAAGAGCGTTTCCAATAGATACAAGGAAACGGGTAATGTTTGAGTATATTATGATTAAAGATATCAATGACAAACTTGAACACGCTAAAAAACTTAATAAATTGCTTCAGGGTATTAAATCAAAAGTTAACCTTATCTACTTTAATCCCTATGAAAATACAGAGTTTTCAAGACCTACTCAAGCTAGCATGGAGGCATTCAAGGAGTATCTTAATAGTAAGGGAGTCACTTGCACTATTAGAGAATCTAAAGGACTTGATATCTCTGCCGCATGTGGACAGCTTAAAGAGCAAAAGAAGAGTGTTTCACATGAAACATTTAAAACGGAAGAGGAGCTATAATGGGCGAAAAGAAAAATGGTTTAACTGTTTTAGACAGTGGAGAGGTTTTGTATGATGATCTCTATCTACTTTCTGAGACAGATGAGAAAGGGATTATCACCTATGCAAGTAGATCCTTTTGCAAAGTTGCAGGATACACAAATGAAGAGCTTATAGGGCAACCTCACAATATTGTTCGCCATCCCGACATGCCTAGAGCTGCTTTTAAAGAGCTATGGGACGATGTTAGCACAAAAGGTTACTGGACTGGAATTGTTAAAAATGCTGTCAAAAATGGCGGATACTACTGGGTCTATGCAACCGTTCTTAAGAGTGTTGATAAAAGCGGAAAAATTAGTTATGTCTCAATTAGAACCAAGCCTTCAAGAGAAGAGATACAAAAAGCCCAAGAGCTCTACGCTACTTTAAAGTAAGGAAGAAATAATGGCACTGATAAAAAATAGTAGCAAACTACCAACTGTCACGCAAAATAGAAGTGTGGCAGTCAATCACAACAAAAGAAGAGCAAGAACCTTAGCCAAACAGCAACAAATGAGCGAAACCATAGCAACCATTGGCAACACTCTTTTAGAGAACGCCCAAGAGAGTGTCTCCGCTGCAGAGGAACTTAAAAGCTCTATGGAGCAGATTGCTACTGCAGCAGAAGAGAATAGTGGCGCTAGTAGTGAGACACTTAAAAATGTAAGTCTTATGACAAAAAATATTAATAGCATGGATAGAACTATTGAGGGCGCCATTAGTAGCACTCTAGGAGCAGGGGAGAGTGTTCACAGCTCCGTCGGTCTTATTGATACTACTGTAAAAAGAATGGTCGACTCTGTGGCTGTAGCAAAAAATTCTTCTAAAAAGTCAGAAGATCTCAAAACAAGTTCCCAAAATATTGAAGAGGCTGTACGCTTTATTGCAAAAATTGCTGATAAGACCAATCTATTAGCCCTCAATGCTGCTATTGAAGCTAGCAGAGCGAAAGAGCACGGCAAAGGGTTTGCTGTAGTGGCAGATGAGACAAGAGTTCTTGCAGGGCAAAGTGAGCAAAATGCCCAAAGTATTACAGATCTTGTCACGGTTATCCAGCAAGGAATCGATTCAATCATCACAAGCATTACAGCCACAACGGATATTATCAAAACCACTGGAGAGAAGAGCAGAGATCTCAGTCAGACAATGGAGGAGCTTGTCAAGATCACTCGCTACTCAGTAGAAGCTGCAAAAAATGCCAGCAACTACACTAGCTCTTTACTCACAATCTCTCAAGATATTAAAGATGCTAGCGAAGAGATTGCCAAAGCTTCAGCAGAGATTGCCAATGCTGTAGAAACTACTCTAGGAAGCATAGATATGCAAGTTTCAGCACTGGCACAGACAGAAAATGAGATAGAAGAGCTCTCCCATTTAGCCGAAGATCTCAAACTCTCTACCGATAACGAAAAAGATGCCCAAGAGATAGCCTCTATGGCAGATACCCTCTCTGCCTCTGTAGAAGAGATTGAAAAGTCTATGCTAGAGGTAACAAGCGCCCTTAATGATATTGAGATCGCTTCTAGCACTACCAATAAAAATGCTTTAAAAAACAGAGAAAAAACAGAACAAGCCCTAGAGATCTCTTATGATATTGATGCTATCACAACAATCACTAGAAAAAATTTCGATATTTTAAAACTTAGTTTTTCAAAACTAAGAGAGACTCTTTTTTCTCTTAAAACAAATCTATCTAATACCACCGAACAAGGAGAGACAGCAAAAGTAGAGATTGCAAAGATCTTTCAAGAATCAAGAAGTGTTGCTAAAACTGTAAGAAGTATCTCCAACAGTATTATTCAGCTCAATATGCTTGCCATTAGCGGAAGCATCGAAGCTGCTAGGGCAGGGGAGTTTGGTAAGGGCTTTGCTGTAGTCTCGGCAGATATTCGCTCTCTTGCTCAAGATAGCGAAACAAATACAGAAAAAATTAATGATATTGTAGCGATGATGGACACAGAAATTCATAGTGTCGATACAGACTGGAAAGATCTCTTAGAAGGTCAGAGTGAAGAAAAGATCAATATGGACAAACTGATTAAAGAGATAGATGCCATTATGCTCCAAATTGCAGATATTTTAGAGAGATACCAAGGACTTAAGCATATGAATGAGCAAAATCAAGAGGGACTCAACCAAGCTTTAGGTGGCATTGCAGAGATTCAAAAAGCAATTGAACTCAGTGCTAGTAATGCTATGGAGTCAAGAAAAGCCAGCGAGCTTATTATTGAAACAATTCAAAATATGGCAGAAGGAATTGAAGAACTCGCCGTAATGGCCGATGAACTTCAAGGATAGTCATGGCTGATGGAGCACAAAGTTTAGTCATCTCTCTTGATAGCACTCTCTATGCGCTAGAGAGTGCTCACATTAAAAACATTGTTCTAACGCCAGAGATCACACCCATCCCCCTAGCGCCTTTAGCTATACGAGGTGTCTGTATTTTAGAAGGGCAATTAATAGCCGTTATTGATGGAAATAGACTTCTTGATGAGAGTAACTCTTCGGTTGACACATCCAATGAAACATCAAAGATGCTCATTATAAACGATGAAAAAAACTTTGCGCTTGTAGTGGATAAGGTGCTCACAATAACCAAGACTCCAAAGCAAAAGCTCTTTCAATACAAAAATGAGACAGTGCAGTATCTTTTTTTGGAAAAGCTTATGAGCTCAGTACAGATCCCCTCATTCATCAAAACACCTATTAAAAGAAGCGAAAAAAAAGAGGAAAAAGTAGAAAATAACGGCACAGATCGCTACCTTATTTGTAAGCTAGGAGAAGAGCTGTTTGCTATTCCTATTACAAATATGCAAGAGATCGCACACCCTCAAAAACTCTCAAAAATTGCCAAGAGCAAAAAAGAGATCTTAGGTTTTTTTCGTCTTAGAGAGCGTAGCTATCTTTGCATAGATCTAAGATTAGTTTTTGAGATAGAAAAGAGTCGTAGCCCTAGAGATGAACGAGCAGTGATTGTCTCTAACGAGAGAGGTTCTGTTGCTTTGATTGTTGATGCAATTATCGATATAGAGGACTTCTCTCATAAAGAAGTAGAAACAATCTCAAAACATTTTGAAGATAAAAAAATAGAGGGAGTTTTTAGAAGAGGTCAAAAACTTATCAGCATTCTCTCCAAAGAACTTCTCGGATCTCTTATAGGAAAAGAGTCACTTCTTGATGATGAGCGAACGCTCATTTTAGATCATAGCCTACACGATCAGACCAAGAGTCAAGAGTTTATTATTTTTACAATTAACAACAAAGCGTACTGCTTGGCCCTTGAGAGTGTCCCAGAGATTGTAGAGTATATTGCCCCTACAAAAGTGCCTCAAAGTAACCAATATCTTCTAGGAGCTATTAATTTGCGAGGCGAGATCACACCTATTATCTCTTTGCATAAGTTTTTGCAAACAGCAGAACAGGTAGGAGAAAAGAGCAAAATTATTCTCTGCAGTAGTGAAAATGAGCAGTTTGGGGTTGTTGTTGATAGCATTGAAGAGGTTGTCAAAATAGAGCCAAGCAATATTGAAAAAAATAGCGACAAAGAGAGTCTTATTAGCCACAGTGTTGTTTTAGAAAAACAGGCAAGAGTGCTCTTACAGATCTCATTAGCATATATTCATAAAGGGGCATTGTGGCAAAAAAAATTTTAGTGGTTGATGACTCAGCATTAGTAAGAAAACAGATAAAAGCACTCATTGAGGATGCTGGCTATAGTGTGGATACTGCCAAAAATGGGTTAGAAGGATTAGAAAAAGCAAAGCTTTTCTCTTATGACGCCATTACTATGGATATTAATATGCCTGTTATGGATGGAGTGACTGCTGTAAAAAAAATTATGCAGACTCATCCAACACCTATCATTATGGTGAGCTCATTAACCACAGAAGATGCCAAAATAACCTTCGACGCATTTGAATTTGGAGCAATTGCAGCAGTGCCCAAACCTGGAACCTTTCGTATTGGTGGAGAAGAGGAGCGAGCTGATATATTAGAAGGACTGCAAGAGGCTTTTGCAGTTTCAAGAAAAAAACTCTCTTTAGGAAAATATACTCATAAAGAGTGTGTAGAAAAAAAAGAAAATTTTGCAAAAGCAGACTCAGTGGTTTTAATTGGCGCGTCAACTGGAGGGCCAGGGCTCATAGAGGAGATCTGTAGCGTTTTGCCTACGCATTATCCCCATGCAATCTGTATAGTCCAGCACATGCCAAAACTTTTTACAAAAAACTTTGCCCAAAGGCTTGATAAAAGCTCAAGGCTCACTGTCGTAGAGAGCAAACACAATGCAGAACTGCTAGCAGGGCATATCTATATTGGCAAAGGTGGGGAGCAGGTACACTTTAGCAAAAAGGCCTCAGGAAAAATTGTTATCCGTCATGGCAAACCTAAAAAGAGAAGATACTTTGCCCCTAGTGTCGATGAGATGATGTTAAGTGCCATTTCTGTTTTCACTCCAGATAAGATCTTGGCTGTGCTTCTTACAGGCATAGGAGATGATGGCGCCAATGCGATGGTAGAGCTTAAAAAAAGAGGCGTGCATACTCTAGCAGAGTCTGAAAAAAGCGCTTGTGTGTATGGAATGCCTAAAGAGGCCTATCTTCGTGGTGGCGTCTGTGAGATGCTCTCCTTTTCTCAAATAGTAAAAAAAATTGTGCAAGGGTAGAACAGTGGCATTAGTCAATAGAACACTTCAATATGAGAATAATTTTACAAAACCAAAAAGTGCGAGAGAGTGTTTGGATAATTTTTTGCAAGCAAAAGAGGTGGAGCAAAAACACTACGCCCTCGAACAACTCCAAAAGCAAGAGGGAGCAGATCTTGTGCTGCTGTCTATTTTAATAGATGGAGAAGTCGATCCAAAACACACCTCCTTTGTTGCCTCTTTGCTTGCCAAAAAACAGTTAGAAGCTTCTGTGATAGAAGGGCTTTTCTCTCTTTTAGAGTTTGAAAACGCCCACATTAGAAACCTCTGCATTGAGATACTGCAAAACCAAGAAAGCCACCTAGAGGAGGTTTTAGAAAAGCATCTTTATCACACAGACACAGATGTACGAATTTTTATTGCCAATATCTTAGGCAACAGCCGGCTTAAAAACGCAAGGGAGTATCTTTTGAAACTTCTAGAAAAAGAGAGAGACATTAATGTCTGTATGACCTGTGTTGATTATCTTGCAGAGATTGGAGAGATAGAAGATATTGCTCTGCTTGTAGCTGTTCAAGACAGATTTGCCAATGATTTTTATACACAATTTGCCATTAAAAAAGCTATTCGAGGAATAGAAGCAAATGGGGTTTAGTTTTTCTTGGGAGCATTTTCTTAAACTCAGAGACTATATCTACAGAAAAACAGGTATCTACCTAGCAGAAGAGAAACACTATAACAAGATAGCAAAACTTTTGGAAAAAAGAGGAGCAAGCCACAATCTAAAGACCTTTAGGCAGTATTTTACCTATCTGCGCTTTGAGGACAAAGATGGAAGCTTGTTTCAAGAACTTATCAACTCTGTGACTGTCAATGAGACCTACTTTTTTAGAGAGAACTATCAGTTTGAGGCTCTTGTCTATCAAGTGCTTAAAAAAGTTGCCAAACACACCCCAATAGAGCGAGCCATACGGATCTTGAGTGCTCCTGTTTCCACAGGCGAGGAGCCTTATAGTATAGCTATTCATATTTTGGAAGAGGGCAATATTGTAGCTCAAAGAGACATTGAGATAGTTGGAATCGATATAGATTCTCACTGCATAGAAAAAGCAAAAAGAGCGGTGTTTAATCAAAGATCTCTCCATGCCATGCCAGAAAAAATTGTCAAAAAATATTTTACTCAAAGAGGAGATATTTTTGAATTAAGCAGGGATATTGCCGAGGCAATTCATTTAGAAGTTGCCAATGTTTTTGATAAAGAACAGATGAGAAAACTTGGAAAATTTGATATTATCTTCTCTAGAAATATGCTTATCTACTTTGATGAAGCAAGCAAAAAAGAGGTGGCTATGACATTTTATGATATGTTAAGACCAAATGGATTTATCTTTTTAGGGCACGCAGAGTATATGAGCCGAATAGTCTCAGTATTTACCCCTTGCAAGTTTAGTCAAGCTTTAGCGTATCAAAAGGAGAGTAGTTGAAAAAAGCACTGATTATAGATGACTCAAAAACAGTAAGAGAGTATCATAAATATATATTTGAAGATGCAAATATAGAGTGTCTTGAGGCAGAAAATGGAATGGAAGGTTTTGAAGTTATTGCCAAAGAGGGGTCTATTGCACTTTTTTTAGTAGATATCAATATGCCTATTATGGATGGCTACTCGTTTGTAGAAAAACTGCGCAAGCAAGACAACTATCGTCTTACTCCTGTGATTATGATAAGCACAGAGGCGGAAAAACAAGATAGAAAAAAAGCGTATACTGCTGGAGCAAACTGCTATTTTGTCAAGCCAGTAGAGCCAAAAACACTCATACAAACAGCTACAATACTCTTAGCATAAAGGCAGAGAATGGATCAGTTGCTCGAACAATTTTTATTAGAAGCTAGAGAAAATTTAAAGTTTATCGAACAAAATTTAGAAAATTTAGAACCAAACAATAGAGATCTTTTAGAGTCCATTTTTAGAGAGACTCACACCCTTAAAGGTGGCGCTGGAATTGTTGGATTTGTGCCTATTAAAACAATCACCCATACCGCTGAAGATCTGTTAGAGCATTTACGCTCAGGAAAAATAGAGTTTCAAGAGGAGATAATAGAGGCTCTTTATGACGCTTTTGATGAAGTTGTCAATTTAACAGAAGCAGCGCAAGAGAGCCAAGGTTTGGTAGAGGGAGATCCTAAAACAATAGAGAGTGTCACTCAAAAATTGAGTCGTTTTTTACAACAAAAAGAAGCAACCCCATGGAGCCTCCCTTTCCAACTTTTAGAAAAGAGTATGGTAATTCACAGAGATCTTGCGTGGCTTAAAAGCTATAAAAATCCTATTCCCTTTTTTCAAGAAGAGATAACACAAGAGAACCTACATCACAACAGACTCTATGCAATCTCTATCGATCCAGAACAAGAGTGCATAGCCCACGGCAATGATCCCCTGACAAGTTTTGCTGCTTTAGATACTCTTGTGGCACTTGAGTGCTGTACAACTTTAGAAGAAGCAAAAACTATCTTAATGGGAGAGGACGAGCAAGGACTTGATCTCAAAACTGCAATGCTAGGGTATGCCTACACATCATGGGAGAGTATTGCCAAAGCTTTTAACGCTTTTTTAGATGATCTCTCTCTTTTGCCACTAGATATCGCAACTCTTCTAGAGGCAGTCCAAGCGTTTGATTCAATGGAGTTTTTTAAAGATCTCCGCGCTAGTGTCCAAGAGGGAGTTAAGGCAAAAGATAAAGAGAAAATACGCAACGCTCTTACCAATGGGCTCTCCCTTGTAAGTTCCAACTCCCAAGAGTTTTTTGCTCTTACTAGAGTGCTTCTCATTTTAGATCACATACAAGAGGACGAGCTAAGCCATCTTTTGCCTCTCTTTGGTGCAGAAGAGCAAGAGAAGCCTCAAGAAAGTCTAGAGACAAATTCAAATAGCAAAGAGGTGATAGATCTCATTCTCACCCAACAACAAGAGCAGTTAGAAGGAGATGTTTCTCGTGAAACACTCCAAAGAGTAGTGGAAATTATCAACCGCTGTGCAGAAGTGGCAGGCTTTGAAAAAGTAGAAGAGTCCCTAACACAGTGCAGAGAGTTTCTAAAAACCTACTTACAACAAGAAGCCCTCCCTTTAGAGCTACCAACTCCCCAAGAAGATATAGAAGAAAGAATTTTTGAGACTCAAAATAAGAAACCTAGCAAAAGTGTCATTGGAAAAGTTGTCAAAATCGAACAAGAAGCTGTTGATCACTTAATGGGAGTTGTGGGAGAGATCTTAGTGGCAAAAAACTCTCTGCCCTATCTCGCCCACAGCGTCACCAGCGAAAACCCGGAGGCAACAAAACGCTCTATTTTAGAAAAATACTCCTCAATTAATAGATTAACAGAAAAACTTCAAGATATTGTTATGAGTATGCGAATGCTTCCTATGTCATATATTTTTGATAGGTACCCAAAGCTTGTAAGGGAGATGTCGAAAGATCTTGGTAAGCGTGTCAAACTGTTCCAAGAGGGAGAGGAGACAAAACTTGATAAAAATCTTATTGAGATGCTAGCAGAACCACTGATGCACATTGTAAGAAACTCCCTAGATCATGGCATAGAGACGCCTAAAGTAAGAAGAGATTGTCAAAAAGAGGAGGTTGGCACAATTATTATGAAAGCCTACTCCCAATCTGACAAGGTCTATATAGAGATTGCTGATGATGGCAAAGGCATTGACACAGATACCGTTATAAAAAAAGTTTTAGAAAAAGATCTCTTAGATACAACAGCACTGACAGCAATGAGCGAAGATGAAAAAGTTGAGCTTATTATGCTCCCCGGACTCTCAACAGCGCAAGAGATAAGCCAGTATTCAGGGCGCGGTGTTGGAATGGATGTTGTCAAAAAAAGCATCGAGAGTTTTGGTGGAGAGGTGCGGCTTTCAAGTGTGCTAGGCAGTGGCACAACAGTGATTTTAGCCGTTCCTGTCTCTTTGGCTGTGAGCACTCTTTTGCATGTGATGATGGGAGATAATCACTATGGATTTCCTATTGACAGTGTGCAAGAGAGTATAAAACTAGAGAAAAAAAATATTGTTACGCTCCATAATAAAGATTTTATCACTCTTAGAGACAAGATTATTCCTGTCATTTTTCAAGAAGGAATGATTGATAGAGAGCTTTTAGAGAAAGAGGAACTACTCTCAATGGTCATTTTACATATCAAAGGCAATCTTGTTGCTGTGGTTGTCAATAAGCTCTTAGAACAACTAGATGTGGTGCAAAAGCCCCTCGATGGAATGCTTGCCCACCATCCTCTCCTAAGTGGCACAGCCCTGCTTGGAAACGGACAGATCTTAATGGTTATTGATCCCATAAGCCTTTTAGAGATTGGAGATATTCCAAAAGAGATACCAAGTAAGGAGGAACTCTATGGAGATTAAAGAGGATAAAAATATAATTTTTTTTAGTGGCAATGAGGATCAAGCCAGTATAGAAGCACTCAGAGATTTTTTAGCTCAAGCAGGTCCTGAAAAAATTGAGGTTAACCTATCAGAGTGCGAGCATTTATCTATGGCTATTGTGCAACTTCTAGGGGCGTATAAAGCGCTCTATGAGGTAGAGTTTGTATTGGCTAACCGTAATGCTTATGTATTGGCACTAGAAAGTTTTTCAATCTGTGAAAACCGTTCTTATTAGCAACAGAAAAGGTGGCACTGGTAAATCCACCACCGCTGTCAATCTAGCAGGAGAGTTAGCCAAACAAAGCTCTGTGTTACTAATAGATTTTGACACTCAAGGCCATGCAAGTATTGGAGTAGGGCACTATCCAAATGAGCAACAAGGTGCCCATGGGATCTTTTCTGGTAAAACCCTCAGCGAAACTTTTTTGCCAACAATGCTAGACAATCTCACCCTAGCACCAGCACAAGAGTTTTTTGATGTCTATGAGCACCATAATCTTCAAGGAATACTGCAAACTGTTTACGAAAAAGAGCGGTTAGCCTATTTTTTTGATTACTGCATTATCGACACCCCTCCTACTTATGATGCTCTATTAAAAAACGCTTTAGAGGTTGCTGACGCTGTGATTATTCCCATGGTGCCACACCCTTTAGGCATTGTTGGAGCCCAACAGATGCTAAGAGCCATCTATCAAATATCCATTCAGATGGGGAAAAAAGCGCCTTTTGTAGGGATCTTACCTGTGCTTTTTAATAAGCATATACAAGAACACACTGACTCCATCAAAGAGGTGAACAAATGTTTTGGAGAGGAAAAAATATTTTCTGCTATTACAATTGATATAGCTTTAGCTTCCCAGTTTAAAGAGCAAATACCCCTTGTTTTAAGTGACAAAAAAAGAGGTGGGGCAAGAGATTACAAGCAATTTACAAAAGAGCTCAAAAAAAGGCTCAAAAAAGGAGCCTCTCTATGAGGACTTTTATTGTTGTATACACACTTTTTCTTTGTTTTGCTACCCAAACTTTTGCAGAACTTGATCTATTTATTCAAAGCCCCTTTGAAAAAAATAAAAACTTCTCTACCACACAAGAGGCGTTTTGTAGCAATGAGAAGCCTATTCCTAAAGAGGCAACTATCATTAGCATAGAACAGGCAAAAGAGCTTTTTTTTGACGATGTGCTTTTTATTGAT
>JAABTA010000062.1 GCA_011390075.1 Helicobacteraceae bacterium
CTGTTTCACGGATGACAAACTCCTCTAAAAATGGCTCTTCAATTTTTTCAAAATCTACACGCAAGATCTCCTCTATCCTCTCTTGAGCTGAGCTCTCTTGGGTGCATAACCACTTGTCTTTTGCTGTATGCGCCTCATCCCATGTAAATGGAGAACCAATAATAAAGATTCCACCATCATTTAATCTGTGGGCAATATCTTTTAAAAATTTTTCTGGGTCATAGACTCTATCGATTAAATTCATAGAGATAATCAAATCATATCCAGTAAAATGAGGCTTTAAGTTACACGCATCTCCTTGCCAAAACTCTATTTTAGAGGTGTCTATATCTTCTAGAGCCAGATCTTTCAAAGTGACTTCGACTTTTGCTTTCAAGTCTCCCTCAATTTTTCTCGTAAACCCAACTCTTCTATCATCCATCAAAAACTGTCCAATGCGGATAAATCTTGCACTAAAGTCAATGCCTGTCACACTCTCAAACTCACGGGCCAACTCAAATACACCTCTTCCAACACCGCAACCAAGATCAAGAGCCCTTCCCTTTTTATCTGTGTATTTAAAAGCAATTGCAGCACATCTTTTGTGAAAATTGCTAAGACCGTAATGCTCTTTGCCATAATGAAAATCGGAGTATTCTGCGATCTGTTCGTCTGTTTCGTAGAAGTTATTTTGATGGGTTTTTTCTCTTTTTTCCGTCTCAACATATCTAAACCCAGCGTGTTGATAGAAGTGTCTTCTAAAAGCGTATCGACTCTCTTTAATGGCTTCGTTTCCAGTGCTAATCCAACTGCCACCTTTAATAAGGTTATGGCGATTATCAAAAGTTGGGGTAGAAAAATCATCATACACAGGGTGGACTACAAATCCTTCATATCCATCAATAGGCGTGGTTGTCCACTGCCACACATTACCAACTACATCATAAAACTCTCCCTGCCCAAACTCATCTACAGGGCAAGAGGAGGCGTAGTGTTCAAGATTTATATTTCCTGGGGCTTTCTCTCCCCACTCTGGCTCATCTTGCAAACCGCTAACCTCACGGAGCCTGTACCACATAGCTTCTGTTGGAAGGGTGATATTTTTTTTCTCTTTTTTGCTTTTCCAGTTACAAAAGGCTTCTGCTTCTAAGAAGTTCACATCCACAGGCCAGTTCATAGGCATGGGGATCTCTCGTGTCATGGTTCTGTAGTGATACTCACCATTTTTTGGTACCCAAAAGGCAGGATGTTTGACACCTTTGTACTCTTTCCATCTTTGCCCCTCTTTGCTCCAAAACTCATCATGCTTATAGCCCCCATCACGGACAAACTCTAAAAACTCCCCATTAGAGACTAAGTATTTAGAGGCTTTAAAGTCCTCTACCTTTTCCTCATAGACTCCATACTCATTATCCCAACCATAAAGCCTATCATCTCTTGATTTTCCTAGCTTTATCATGCAGGCACTCACAGGAAGCAGCTCATTCTCAGGAGCCTCGCCAGATCTGTTACACTCGACCCAAAATGGATCTTCTTTTATATCTTCAATACCTAATTGTCTATGCAAAACACTCGAGGTCTCTATATGGATTCGCTCGTGTTCGATGCCCATGAGAATGACCCAGAAAGGATCTTTCCAGCCAATAGGCAGAGCAAAATCGGTTGTGTTAATAAAGTGTATCACCTTCTCTTTGACTTTTTTTCTATACTCTCTCACCTCATCTACACTAGGCCATGAGTAATTTTGGGTATTAAGATCATCCCAACTCATCTCATCTACCCCAATAGCAAACATCTGCTCAAATTGAGGGTTAATCCGCTCATCAATCAGTTTGGCAACAATAAGTTTATTAATAAAAAAAGAGGCGGTGTGCCCAAAATAAAATATAAGCTGATGCCTAAGAGGTTCTGGTTGTCTGTAAAAGACCTCATCTGATGCCAAACAGTCAAAGAGCCTTTCATAGGTTTCATAGGTTTTTAAAAAATAGTCTAAGATCTCGGCTCTTTTTTTCTCTATAGTTTCTCCTGTTAAAAGTACATTTCTTGTTAGTAGCGCTCTATCCATTCTTTAGTTATCTCCAACTTTTACTAAATATCTTCCAACTGCTCTGCCTAAAAGAAGCTCTTGCAGTTTTGGTGGCACCTCTTCTAGTATAATTTTTGTGGTTAAACTCTCTAGGGTATTGAGTTTATACTCTTTTGCTAGCTTTTTCCATGCATGCTCTTTTTTCTCTAAACTGCACTCAACCGAGTCAATCCCAATAAGCCTTACCCCTCGTAAAATAAATGGAAACACATTAGTAGGAAGCTCGTGAGAACTTGTCAGTCCACAGCAAGTTGCCACCCCATCATATTTGAGAGTTTTTAGAAAATATGCCAGTATCTTTCCACCTACCGTGTCGATTATGCCAGCATACGCTCCTTTTAGCATAGGCTTCTTACTCTCTAGATCAAGCTTGTCCCGCAAAAGCACCTGATCGGCGCCTATGGAGTTGAGATATTTAATCTTTTCCTCTTTTCCAGTGACAGCCACCACAGAAAATCCCAGTTTTGCCAAAATAGCAACCACCAAACTTCCAACCCCACCTGTTGCCCCAGTGACAACAATTTTTCCATGATTTGGTGTGACTTTTGAGTCTAAAAGCTCGTTAATGCTCAGTGCCGCTGTGAGCCCTGCTGTTCCCAAAGACATAATCTCACTCTCATCAAGACTCTCTGGAATTGTAAGAGCCCAAGAAGCAGGTACTTTAACAAATTTTGCGTGTCCGCCCTTGGTGTGCATACCAAGATCGTATCCTGTGACAACCACCTTGTCCCCAACACTAAAATGACTACCATTACTCTCAACAATCTCACCAGCTAAATCCACTCCTGTTATATGAGGAAAGTTTCTAGACACTCCAGGGTTTCCAATGCTACTTAACGCATCTTTATAGTTTAAAGAGGAGTAGCTTACCTTGATTAAGATCTCCCCCTCTTCTACCACAGGCATATCAAGATCTTTCACACTACATACAAACTCATCGCCTTGTTTTTCAACTAGAATACCTCTATTACTCATGTTTATTGCCTTTCATTTTTTAAAACTTTACCTTATCAAGCTAATTTTTTTATTAAACAGAGATCTTTTATGGCTACAAAAACAGTTTTATGTATAATATAGACTCAATATTCAAT
Organism: Helicobacteraceae bacterium; assembly: GCA_011390075.1. Classification (GTDB taxonomy): domain Bacteria; phylum Campylobacterota; class Campylobacteria; order Campylobacterales; family SZUA-545; genus JAABTA01. The sequence goes on from JAABTA010000062.1 coordinate 3,157, forward strand.
TTTGGAGAACAATGAAAACATTACTACTACTTTTATGTATGACCGCATCAATATTTGCCATAGACACCTCTAAGGTGCTCACCACAGAGACAAAAGACGAAACAACCATAGTCACAGCACAAGCCCCCACTTTAAAAGTGGGAGAAGAGGCATATATCGTGCGAAAACTGCAAGATGGCACATCGATAATTGGTTTTCACTGTCTGCTCAAGAGCCAACAAGATACCCTTGCAACTTTTTATTGTGAAAAGTTTGATGGTATCTCTCAAGAAGCAATGCCAAAGATAAACTTTCAAGCACAAGTGGGAGACACTCTTGTGCTGAATCCAATGAAAAAAAGAGCGCTTATTATTACAACCTCTCAAAACAAATACCTAAAATTAAGAGACTATTTTAAAGAGTACAACCTAGTCCACCCAGATCTTTTTGCTGCGTCTCTCTACGAAGAGAGCAACCCTTTACCAACACGACATGATTTTCAAAATTTTTGTAAGCAGTACTATGTTGCCACACTGATTTTTGATCTTGCAGATGGTATCAAAACTGCCAACTGCCAAAGCTTTGAGATCTTGCAAACATTTCGGAAAAAATCTCTAGACGAGCACAAGCAGATGAAGCCCTTTTTTCATAGGCTAGACACAATCACTCCAGGATTTTGGAACTGGTTTGGTGCCACAGAGATAGAAGATTTCCATACATATTACAAGGAGCTCCTCAATGATGTTAACTAAAGAGAATATTCAAGAGCTAAAAAATATAGTTGCAGAGGAGAACTGCTATGCCGACAAAGCCCACAGACTCGCCTACTCCTATGATGCAACAAGAAATACCTTAGAGCCAGAAATTGTTGTTTTTCCTAGAGATGAGAAGGATGTTGTACAGGTACTTAAATATTGTAATGCCAAAAAAATCAATATTGTCCCAAGAGGGGCTGGCAGTGGCTTTACAGGTGGGGCTTTGCCTGCAAGAGGGGGCGTGGTTTTAGCTTTTGAAAAACATATGAATAAGATCTTAGAGATAGATGAGAAAAACTTAGTTGCTAGAGTCCAGCCCGGCGTTGTGAATATGGATTTTCAAAAAGAGGTGGAGCAAGTTGGTCTTTTCTATCCACCAGATCCAGCGAGCCAAGACTACTCAACCCTAGGGGGCAATGTCAGCGAAAATGCTGGGGGAATGAGAGCGGCAAAGTATGGCATCACTAAAGATTATGTCATGGCGCTTAGAGCAATTTTGCCTAATGGAGATCTTATCCGTGCTGGGAAAAAAACAATTAAAGATGTAGCAGGCTACAACATTGCTGGAATCCTTACAGCAAGTGAGGGAACTTTGGCAGTGATTACAGAGATAACTTTAAAGCTTATCCCTAAGCCAAAAATGAGCGCTACTGCCTTTGGGGTTTTTCCGAGTGTTCATGCCGCAATGAATGCAACTTACAAAACTTTTGCAGCTGGTGTCACCCCTGTGGCTATGGAGTTTTTGGATAATTTAACCATTAGGGCTGTTGAGGCAACCTTTAAAAAGGGGCTCCCTACCGAAGCTGGGGCAATTTTGATTACCGATGTCGATGGAAACTTGCAAGAAGAGATTGACTTTCAGTTAAAAGAGCTAGAGCGAGTCTTCAAAGAAAACGGAGCAAGTGAGTTTAAAAAAGCAACTACACAAGAGGAGTCTAATGAGATCTGGTTTGCAAGACGCAACGCCTCTCCCTCTTTAAAAACATATGGTCCAACTAAACTCAACGAAGATATAACAGTCCCTAGAGCAAAACTCCCTCAATTGCTAGAAAAAATAGAGGCGATCGGCAAAAAGTATGATCATCAAATCCCTTGCTTTGGGCACACTGGCGATGGGAATGTTCATGTCAATGTCATGACCAATAAAAATGATTCAAGCAAATACCTAAAAGCCGAAAAAGCTATTGTCGATATCTTTGCAGCCGCCGTAGAACTAGAGGGAACACTCAGTGGCGAACACGGGATTGGTCTTTCAAAAGCTCCCTACATGGAGATGGCATTTACAAAACAAGAGATGGATCTTTTTAGAGCTTTAAAAAAGACTTTTGATCCAAATAATATCCTCAACCCATACAAGATGGGAATATAGTCTTTTTGCCAGTAAGCCCAAGGTGGTATCGAGCTCAATCTTGTTGAGAGGGGTAAAAGCTACCTCCTCTTAAGTCGTATAATACACTGCCTCAGGGTGCACCGTCACAACTGCGCTGGTGGTGCATTCTGGAACCATTAAAAAAGTCTCTGTAAGAGTTATTCCGTGTGCTTCTGGTTTGAGTAGATCAAAGATCACTTGGTTATCCGCAAGTTCTGGGCATGCTGCGTAGCCGAAGCTGTAGCGTTTGCCTTGGTAGTGGCTTAGTTTAATCTCTTTTAGATCTGGCTCTTCTTTGCCTTGTGTGACTCCAAGCTCGATTCTAATCTGTTTGTGGATGAGCTCGGCTAGGGCTTCTGCTAACTCTGTGGCAAGACCATGCACTAGATAGTACTCTTTGAGTTCACCATTGTTGTAAAGCTTTTTTTCGTACTCATCTAGCTTTTGCCCTGCGCTTACAAGGGTGACGGGTAAGATGTCCTCTTTGTTGTAGTAATCGCTTAGGGCTCTGTGTGGTGGGTTTTTCCCTCGTGGAAATTCTAGAGTGTGGGTGATGTTTTTTCCATCTCCTAAGATGTGGAGTTGCTCCCCCTCTTTTGTAATAGGAAAATAGCCATAAAGCACCACTGGATCAAAAAGCCCCTCTTTGATAAACTTATTTTTAAGTCTTAAAAAATTTGGCTCTGCTTCTTCTTTGATGAGATCTTTCGCCTTTTTTTTATCTTTAGACTTATAGCCCCAACTTCTTGTGTACATGCCTTTGACATTCACCCAAGCAAAAACCGTGTCTACATCAAAATTCGTAAACTCTTTTTTGCCCCAAAATGGAGGAGTGAGTTTTTTTGTGTAGGGTTTAGGAAGTTCTATTGCTGATGGGTCAATCTCTTTTTTCTCCTTATCATTAGGAGACACCTCTTTAGCTTCTTTCATATTTGGATCGACAAAGT
>JAABTA010000063.1 GCA_011390075.1 Helicobacteraceae bacterium
GATGATGCTGTTGAAAAGGGTGCTAAAGAGATCCATATGGTTTCTGCTCATAGAAAAGAAGTTGGTGCCAACTGGTATTTTGATGGATTTAGAGCGGTTAAAGAGGCTCACCCTAATATTCACCTCAAAGCTATGACAGCAGCAGAGGTTGAGTTTGTCTCCCGTGAGTATGGAATGAGTTTTGAAGAGGTACTAAATGAGATGATAGAGAGCGGTGTAGACTCTATGCCAGGAGGAGGAGCTGAGATCTTTGATGAGGGTTTGAGACAAAAGATGTGTAAAGGCAAAGTATCAAGCGAAGATTGGCTCAAAATCCATGAGATGTGGCACAATAGAGGTAGACAAAGCAATGCAACTATGCTTTTTGGGCATATTGAGAGTAAAGCTCAAAGAGTCGATCATATGTATAGACTTAGAGATCTCCAGAAAAAAACAGGTGGTTTTAACGCCTTTATTCCTCTTGTCTATCAAAAAGAGAACAACTTTTTAAAGGTAGAGAAATTTCCAAGTGCGGAAGAGATCTTAAAAACATTTGCTATTGCTAGAATTGTTCTTAATAATATTGCTCACATTAAAGCCTATTGGGTAACAACAACGATGCAACTTGCATTGGTTGCTCAAGAGTTTGGGGCAGACGATATTGATGGAACTATCCAAAAAGAGTCAATCAACTCTGCCGCAGGTGCACAATCCAAAAGAGGTGCTGATATGAAAGAGCTCATTGGTCAAATTAAAAGTGCTGGATTTGTCCCTACACAGAGGGATTCACTTTATAATATTTTAAAAGAGTATTAAATGCAATTAAGCCTACAAGATCTTAATGCTCACTTTGATGCTAAAACCGCATCAAGAGGCAAAAGCTATTTTTTGGCTAAAAATATTTTTGATTTTAGTTATGACACCTTTGGAGAAAATAGCGCTATGATTCACTCGAAATCTAGAGGAAGCTACCATAACCATTACAGCCAAGAGATTACTCTTAGCCACTCCCCTTTTGGAATAGAGATTATGGGAATGTGTGGTTGCCCTATGGCAAGCCACTGCAAACATATTTACGCCTCTTTGATGGTCTATATTCAAACAATCAAAAAAAACGATCCAATCCATGACGCTACTAAATGGATAGAGACACTTGTAAGGACTAGTAATCAAAAAAGAGTCTCTAATTATAGCAACAATGATTTTTTTCTCATCTACAGAGTCTTTAGCGATGATGAGAATAGTTACTACCGAGAAGATATCAAATTTTTTAAAACAAAGTATCTCAAAAATGGTGCAATAGGCAAAGGAACCCATATTAGCAGCGACAACCTGCTCTATGGATATAGCTATGAAGATATCAAAACAGAGGAGGATGAGGCTGTTTTGGATCTTTGCAAGGGTATTATTCCTAGATTTAGCACAACCTCCAGTGAGATCCATGGAAAGTTAGGATCTCTTTTGCTCCAAGAACTTATCCAGACGAAACGGTGCTTTTATAAAGACAATAAAAAGCCTTTAGTGATGAGTCAAGAGGTTTTTACAATAGATTTTTTTTGGGAGAGTGTCGATGAAAAGCACTCAAAGATCTCTTCTAATATAGATGAAAACCTAAGAGTTATCGAAACAGAACCTTTCATGGTTTTAGACAAAGTCCATAATACTCTCTACAGAACTCAAACATGTCTGCCAAAAAATATTATTGAGCTTTTGCGGTCTGCTCCAAAACTACCAAATGCACTCCTAACAACTACCTACAAAACCCTTTTGGATATTCCCTCACTCAAAGAGGCGATCCCCGCACCTAAAACAGTCAAAACAGAAGAGGTAAAAGAACAAGCAATTCCTTATCTTAAAATTCATAAAGAGATAGAAGAAGAAAAAGAGTTTTATGGAATGCGCCTTTACTTCAAATATGGCAACTATTTTTTTAACCCCTATCCTCAAAAAAAGATCTCTAAATTTTTTGAAACAGACACAGAAGTCTCTGTTTTTAGAGACTTAGATAAAGAGAATGAAAGCTTAAAAGAGCTTACCTCTAAAGGCTTTATAGAGGCCAAAGGCAGAGGATATAGATACTTGAAAGCTCAAGGGGAGAATACTCAAAATGCCCTCAAGATGTGGCATGAGTTTTTAGAAATTGATGTAGAGAGATTAAAAAAGTGTGGTTGGGAGATTGAGTTTGTTAAAGAGTTCTCTATATCTTTTGATGAAAGCTCTTTAGTGGAGGTGGATACACACGAAGAGAGCAATGGATGGTTTGAGCTCTCTTTTAATGTGGAAGTAGCAGGACAGAAGAGATCTCTTGTAGATCTAGTGGCACCAATCCTTAAAGAATTTAATAACTTTGACTCTCTACCTCAAACTCTTTTTATCGAGACAGAAGAGGACTCTTTTGTAACCATCGCTAAAAAAGAGCTAGAGCCCGTTTTGAAAACAATTATGCAACTGTTTCACAAAAAAGAGGACAAAGATAAAATTCTTATTGCTCCTTACGAAGCCCATCTTCTCAATGTAGATGACAGTATCTGGAAAGGAGATAAAGATCTCTTAGCCCTCTCAAAAAAGCTTCAAAATTTCACCCACATACAAGAGATAACTCCCCCAAAGACTTTCACAGGAAAACTAAGAGAGTACCAGCAACAAGGGTTTAATTGGCTACAGTTTCTATATGAGTTTCGATTTGGCGGGATTTTGGCTGACGACATGGGTCTTGGAAAAACTATCCAAACCCTTGTTCATCTCGCCAAACTTAAAGAGGAGCAAAAACTAACACATCCAGCCCTCATTATTGTGCCTACCTCATTAATTGCCAACTGGAAAAATGAAGCAAAAGAGTTTACCCCAGATCTGAAAGTTTTAACGCTTTATGGACAAGAGAGATCAGATCTTTTCTCTCAAATAGAGAAAAGTGATATTGTTATCACAACCTACTCTCTTGTTGTAAATGATCTAAAAACCCTTTTAGCGCATACTTTTTTATATATCATCTTAGATGAAGCTCAAAAAATCAAAAACCATAAAACAAAAGCACACAAAAGTATATCTAGCCTAAAAGCCACTCACAAATTAGCCCTAAGTGGGACTCCTGTAGAGAACCATCTAGGGGAACTTTGGTCTATCTTCTCTTTTTTAATGTCTGGTTTTTTAGGAACAGAAACCTTTTTTAAAACCTACTATCAAACTCCAATAGAAAAGGAGCGAGATCTTGTTAGAAAAGAGGAGCTTCACAAAAGAGTAAAACCTTTTATTATCAGAAGAACTAAAGAAAAAGTTGCAAAAGAGCTTCCTAAAAAGTCTGAAATTATCAAATATACACAATTTTCCGACCAACAGGCAAAACTCTACGAGACCATTCGTATCACAATGGAGAAGAAGGTAAAAGACGCTATCTCCAAACAGGGACTAGATAGGTCCCACATTACTATCTTAGATGCTCTTCTCAAACTAAGACAAGTTTGCTGTGACCCATCTATTTTAAAGATAAAAGAGGCGCAAAAGGTAAAAGAGTCGGCAAAAATGGAGCTCTTAATGGATCTATTAGAAGAACTGCTACAAGAGGAGAGAAAAATTCTTCTCTTTTCTCAGTTTACTTCCGTTTTAGATCTAATAGAGAAAAAGCTTCTAAAAAAGAGTATAAGCTACACAAAACTCACAGGCTCTTCCACCAATAGGGAGAAGATAATTGAGAAATTTAAAAAAGATGATGTTAGTGTTTTTCTTATCAGCCTCAAAGCTGGTGGAGTAGGACTCAACCTAGTCGAAGCAGACACAGTAATCCACTATGACCCATGGTGGAACCCAGCTGTAGAGAATCAAGCCACCGATAGAGCCTATAGAATTGGGCAGGAAAAGTCGGTATTTGTCTATAAGCTCATTGTGGAAAACAGCATAGAAGAAAAAATTATAGAACTTCAGAAAAAGAAGCAGAGCCTGCAGAATGGTATCTATCAAAAAAGTGATACAGATGAAGACGAACAGCTTTTTAATAAACAAGAACTTATAAACCTTTTAAAAGGATAAATAAGAGGCATCTCTAAATTATTTCTACACATTTAAATGGTACTATTTGCTTTTGAAATTAAGGAACTAATGTGAAATACTACTCATATGACGATATGATTAGAGATCTAAAGATCTTAATTAAAGAGCTTAGAGGCTATAAACCCGATGCGATTATAGCTATGAGCCGAGGTGGTGTGACAATTGGGCATCTCTTGTCTGAACACTTTGATATTCGTACACTTTATACAATGAATACTCTTCATTATGATGGTCAAAAAAAACTTGACGATGTTCTCATCTACAATGTACCAGATCTTAAACAGGCAAAAAAGGTTTTAATTGTTGATGAGATTGTTGATAGTGGTGAAACAATGGTTGAAGTGATGAAACTTCTTAAACAGCGATACCTCTATGTAGACTTTAAAACCCTTACAATCTTTCAAAAAAAAGATGCCATCTTTACAGCAGATCACTGGGTCAAAGATACAAGTGAGTGGATCGAATTTTTTTGGGAAAAGGATCTCTTAGATGGTCAGTAGTTTTTTTAAATTAAAAGAGAAGAGTACAAATGTAAACACAGAGTTTACCGCCGGGTTTACAACATTTTTAACAATGATGTATATTGTCCCTGTTAATGGGTTTATCCTCTCAGATGCAGGGCTTCCTATGGACGCTGTTATTACTGCAACAGCCCTTATTACAATCTTAGCGACCCTTTTTAGTGGTATATGGTCCAATACTCCTGTGGCTATGAGCGTGGGAATGGGGCTTAATGCCTACTTCTCTTATGGGCTTGTGCTGGGCATGGGGATTCCTTGGCAAACAGCCTTAGGGGTGGTTTTTCTCTCTGGTGTTATCTTTATGGTGCTCTCTTTTACAAAGTTTCGTGTTTGGATTATGACCTCTATCCCAATGACGCTAAGGCGCGCTATTAGTGCTGGTATTGGTGCATTTATTGCCTTTATTGGGCTCAAACAAATTGGGATTGTTGTGGATAATCCTGCCACCTTAGTGGGGTTAGGAGATTTTTCCGATGGCGCCGTTTTGCTAGGGGTTTTAGGGATAGTTTTGGCTCTTTTATTCCACTCCTATAAGCTAAGAGGGGCTTTTATTCTCTCTGTGTTTATCACCTCTATAGCTGGTTGGAGCTTTGGCATTGGTAGCTTTCCTGATGGGATTTTCTCTCTTCCTGCTTCTATTGCACCTATTGCTTTTGAACTAGACATTCTTTCCGCGCTCTCCTTCGCGCTTTTTCCTGTGATTATCACCTTTTTAATTACAGATATGTTTGATTCCCTGGGAACCCTTACTGGCATCGGAAGCCGTGCAGGGATGTTTCAAAAAGAGACAACAGATCCAGAACTTGCTAAAACTCTAGAAGCTGACGCTGTTGCAACGGTGGCTGGGGCAAGCCTTGGTGTCTCTACAACTACAGCTTTTATTGAGAGTGCGAGTGGTGTGGAAGAGGGAGGAAGATCTGGGCTTACAGCTGTTTTTACTGCCCTTTTCTTTATTGGCACACTCTTTATGTTACCACTGTTTAAAGCCATTCCTGCTAACGCTATCTATCCTGTTTTGGTGGTGGTTGGGGTGCTTATGTTTACAGAACTTGGGAAAATCGACTTTAACAAAACAGACCTAGCAACCAATGCAGGGATCTTTTTGATTGTCATCTTAATGCCTCTTACATTCTCTATCACCAATGGAATAGCAGCAGGTTTTGCAATGTATACAATTATCAAACTGGCAAAAAGAGAGTTTCAAGATCTTAACTTTGGTCTTATAACCATTGCGCTTATTAGCTTTTTGGTCTTTATTCTACACTAAAGAAGTGGAGCCTTTTTAGGCTCTACTTTCCTTCTAGCTTTTCTACTCTTTCTTTAAGAGCTTCTATCTCGTCTTTATTTTTTTTAATCCTAATACTTTGAATAGCAAAAATAACCACCAAAGCTACTATAACAAATTCATCCATACTCATAGCGCTCTCTCCTTTAGGCATTGAGCCAAATTATATACAAAAACAGATATCTTCCCGCCTTGCTTATTGTGACAAACAGAAAAAATCTCTTTATATCATACTTTAAAATTCCAGCAATAAATGTGATAGGATCTCCAATAAGAGGCACCCACGCTAAAAGCAGAGAATACCCACCATA
>JAABTA010000064.1 GCA_011390075.1 Helicobacteraceae bacterium
TTCCTAAAGCAACTTTCTCACCTTTAGCCCCATGACAACTGACACACTTTTTATACAACGCCGTACCATCTGCCAAAGTAGCAACAAAGGCACCAGAAACGGCTAAAAATACTAATCTCTTCATCTTTCTTCTCCTTTTGTTTTTTAAATTCTATCAGTAATCACAACAGTTCTAATTGATATTAATCAAGTTTGATTGTGTTTATTTCTTGTAAGATATGTGGAGTTAGTCGGCTTTTAGTCTGGAGTTTTGACTAACATTTAAAGAGCAGAAGGAATAAACTTGAATTATTTAAAATTTTTTGATGAAGTGGAATCAATAGAGATGAAAGAGCCTCTAAGTAAAATACTTGGGCTCAAAAGTTCTATGTTAACTTATAGTTATTTTGATTGTGTAAAACTTGCAGGGCACTCTTGCCCAACAGTAGCTGGAGCCTATCTTTTGACTCTCTGTTCTCTAAAAAACCTCTACAAAAAAGAGATTCCTGTAAGAGGAGATATAGAGGTTAAAATTCGTGATAGTAAAAGTGTGGGGACTACTGGGGTTGTATCAAATGTAATCTCTTATATAACAGGTGCTAAAGAGGAAGATGGATTTAAAGGCTTGGGTGGTAACTATGCAAGAAATGATAAACTTTCTTTTGATAATGATATAGATGCAGAGGTTGAATTGGTAAGAAATGATAGTGGTGATAGTGTGAGAGCAAACTACAATCTATCAAAAATCTCACTGCCACCTCTTGACACAAGTATATTTAAAAAAATTACTCAACAAGAGGCGAATGAGAGCGAAATAGAGCTGTTTGGTAGCCAATGGCAAGAGAGAGTTAGAAGCATACTCTTAGATTATGGATGCAGAGCTATAGAGCTAAAAACTTAAGAATTTAATATTTGGTGTATATCATCTAGCCACATATATGAGGCTTTTTTTCTGTGCGAAAATTGCGTATAAAGCCTTTACAACCCCTATAAAGGTAGCTAATGTTTTTTAATCTCTTTAAAAAATCTCCGCCTAAAAAAATCAAACGAGTACATACCTATGTGTGTAGGCACTGTAAATTTACTTGTGACAATTGTGAATCACCTTTTTGCTACTCTTGTTATATTCATCTGGGTAATCCTTGTCCTCAGTGTCAAAGGAGCAATAAACAGTTTTATGAAGCTAGAGAAGATGCTATCTAATCTTGCAACTAGTTTAATACTATTTTTGTATGCAATCTCATTTTTAACTGTATCAAAAGTGTCTGTTAACATAGAATAAACACTATCGATGGCAAGGCTCATATTCCTACTGTTGCATAGGTTTTGAATGGCTACCAATTTAGCAAAAAAAATATATAATTTGCTAAAGTGAGGAAAAATTATGCTACATAAGCTTCTTTTGCAACTTCTGTTAACTTGTCTATTAGTTGGCAATCTCTATGGTTATGAAATGCAACTCTCTTCAAAAGAGTTGAGTTATATTAGAGAGAATCCAGTGATTAAAGTTCATAATGAGATGGACTTTCCCCCTATGAACTATAATAAAAATGGAACACCTCTAGGTTTTTCTATTGACTATATGGATCTCTTAGCCTCAAAAGTTGGGCTGAAGGTGGAGTATGTCAGCGGATACACATGGAGTGAGTTTATCGAGATGATTAAAAAAGAAGAGATTGATGTTATGGTGAATATTGCAAGAACCGAAGAGAGAGAAAAATTTTTAGCATTTACCACTCCGTATACAAATATTATTGATACAGTCTATATGCTAGAGGATAATACACAAGGCGTCAAAAGCATTCATGATCTTAAAGGCAAAACAGTCTCTGTTGTCAAAGGCTTCTTTGAAGAGTATTTTTTAACAAAATATTATCCCGAAATTAATCTCCATCTAGCTAAGGATACAGCTAATAGTTTTAAAGCAGTTACTTTTGGAGAGGCTGACGCTGCTATTAATAGCTTTAAAGTAGGGACTTATATCATTAAAAAAGAGGGGCTTCAAGGGGTGGCTCCTATTTTTGAGATTGATGATAGTAAGTTTCGTCTGCCTTTGCATATTGCGGTGAATAAAGATAATGAGATCTTGCGAGGTATCTTAGAGAAGGGCAAACAGCAAATTAGCGAAGATGAATTTTTTGATCTGAGTGAAAAGTGGTACTTTAGCAAGGTAGATAATAGAAGCAAAGATTTTATTCTTACTGTAGAAGAGAAGGAGTATCTTCAAGAAAAAAAAGCTATCAAGCTTTGTGTCAATCCTGATAATATGCCTTTTGAGAGTTTGGGTGAAAACAGAGAACATATTGGTATGATTGCTGATTTTTTAAAGCGGGTTAAGGAGAAATTTCCTGTTCCTATAGACACTCTGCAAACAGACTCTTATACAACAAGTGTGGAAAAAATCACCTCAAGAAAGTGTGACATTCTCTCTTTTAGCGAAGCTAATGGCGCAAATAAAGATCTGCTTAGAAGTCAACCATATTTTCAAATTCCTATTGTGATAGCCACTAAAAGCGATGCTTTATATATTGATTCATTAAAAAACTATATGGATAAAACTTTTGCAGTTCTTAAGAATTCTCAAAGTGCTAGCAAGATTAACAAAAAATACCCTCTTCTTGAAGTGATAGAAGTAGAGAGCCTTAAAAGTGGTCTGTTAATGGTGCAAAAGCAAGAGATCTTTGGGTTTATAGGGGCTATGAGCACCATTGTCTATCATAGAAACAGATTGGCTCTGCCTGATATCAAGATCTCAGGTGATAGTGGGGTAAAGCTTGATATTGTCTTAGGGGTTCGCAGTGATGAGCCACTGCTTTTGTCTGTGATGCAAAAGGCTATTGATAGTTTTGATGTAAGCGAGATTGATAATATTATCAATCGGTGGATAGCCATTAAGGTAGAACAGCCCTTTGACTATTCACTTCTTTGGAAAATTGGCGCTGGGGTTGGGGTGTTGTTTTTGCTTATTTTTTACTGGAATAGAAAACTCTCTTACTATAATAGCCAACTCAAACTAGCTATGAAAAAGGCTGAGGAGGCAACCAAAGAGAAGTCGAGCTTCCTAGCCAATATGAGCCATGAGATTAGAACTCCAATGAACGCTATTATTGGCATGACCTATCTTGTAAAACAGACAGATCTCACCCCTTCGCAAAAAGAGTATATGAAAAAGATAGAGCTCTCAGCCAATGCACTTTTGGGAATTATTAACGATATTTTAGATTTTTCCAAAATAGAAGCTGGCAAACTAGAGATTGAGAAAATTGAGTTTAATCTTGCAAATGTTATGGAAAATGTAGCCACATTAGTAGAGCTCAAAGCCCATGAGAAGAACCTAGAGTTTATTGTTTCGTACGATAGTGAAATGCAAATGCATTTTTATGGAGATCCTCTAAGGATTGGGCAGATTCTTACCAATTTAGCCAATAACGCTATTAAATTTACCAACAAGGGTGAGGTAGGTATTTATGTTCAAAGAGTAGCAAAAAACAGATACAGGTTTCAAGTAAAAGATACAGGCATTGGTCTTACTAAGGAGCAGATGAATAAGCTATTTAAGTCTTTTTCTCAAGCAGATCAAAGCACCACAAGAAAATTTGGTGGCACAGGGTTGGGGCTGGCCATTAGCAAGCAACTTGTAGAGATGATGAACGGGAGTATCTGGGTTGAGAGTGAGTATGGCCAAGGGAGCGATTTTATTTTTGAAATAGAACTTGAAGAGATGAAGAAGCAATCAGTTGATGCTCAAAAATTTTCTCATAAAAGAGCTTTAGTTGTGGATGATACCCCTTCTTGGCAAAAGATCTTGCAAGCCCACCTAGAGAGATTTAATATTGTTGTGTCTGTTGCAGGAAGCGCTGATGAGGCGCTTTGGAAAATAGAGCAAGAGGAGGGTTCTTTTGATTTTATTTTGATGGATTGGAAGATGCCAGGAAAAGATGGAGTCCAAGCTTCTGGGGAGATACAGGCGTATTATAAAAATCATCAAGAGAAGGTACCGCCTACCATTATTATGGCAAGTGCCTACAGACAAGATAGTGTGATAGAGAGTGCAAAAAAAGCGGGTATTGAGATCTTTTTGCAAAAACCGATTAATCCATCGATTCTTCATGATGTCATTGTAGAGATCTTTGGAGAGGGGGCAAAAAAAGAGCTTATGGAAAAAGCTGATGAAGATAGTTTAAAGCAGCAACTAAGCACTTTAAAAGGAAGTAAGATCTTGCTTGCAGAAGATAATGCTATGAACCGAGTGATTATCCATGGAATGCTTGAGAGTAGTGGCATTATTATTGATGACGCTGTCAATGGAAAAGAGGCTGTGTCCATGGCAAATGCTACGAATTATGAGCTTATTTTTATGGATATCCAGATGCCAGAGCTTGATGGATATGAGGCAACAAAGATAATAAGAGAGAGTAACAAAACAGTGCCAATTATAGCCCTGACTGCCAATGCAATGCTAGCGGATATTCAAAAAGCAAAAGAGATAGGCATGAACGAACATCTAAGTAAACCTATTGATGTGGAAAAGATGTTTCGTATTCTTCTCGATTATATTTCTCAAAAAGTAGAGAGATCCCAGGCGCATGAGGAAGAAATTACTCCGCTTGATTTTGTTGTATTAGATAGCCAAAAAGCGATAGAGAGAGTAGGGGGCAACAGGGCGTTGTACGGAAAAATTTTACAAGACTTTCTTAAAGAGTATCAAGATATTGTTCCAAAAATAGAGGCGCTTTTACAACAAGATCTTGAAAAACAGCTTCCACGGCTTATACACACTATTAAAGGTTTAAGTGGAAGTATTGGAGCTAATAAGCTGTTTCAAAGCAGTGCCCAATTTGAGCAGAGTCTAGATAGGGAGCATCTAACAATTTTTGCGCAAGATCTCCAAGAGGTTTTAGAAGATATCCAGATAAATCTAGACCTAACAGAGAGTAAGTTAGCACCCAAAAATCACCTCAATCAAGAGTCGGTGGAGACACTTTTTTCTCAATTAGAAGCGGCCATTGGCAAACGAAGGGTTCAGCTCTATAAGCCAATTTTAGAAGAGCTAGAACATACAGCCCTTAGCGAACAAGACACCAAGCTTTTACAAGAGCTCTCTTTGCTACTTAAAAAGTATAAATTCAAAGAAGCAAGAGACCTTATGCAGCAAAGAGCACCCTAAGGGTGCTCTTTGCGAAAGATTGTAATAAATGCATTGACAATATGAGTATCAAGGTGGTTGTGCATCTCTTTTTTCATCATTAAAAGGGTTTCAAAGGTACCTTTGGAGTCCTTGTAGCTTTTTTGAGTGGTCAAAGCGTCAAAAACATCACAAACAGCAATTATTTTTGCGTAGAGATGTATCTCTCTCTTGTGTAACCCATCAGGATATCCTGTGCCATCACTTCTTTCGTGATGGTTTCTAATGCCTTGAAGCACGCCTTTGTTTGTAATGCCAAAACTTTTTGCAATACTCCAGCCGTAAAGGCTGTGATGTTTGACCTCTTCGTACTCTCTTGGTGTGAGATAGCCTTTTTTTTCTAAAATGGCTTGGCTTATCTTGCTTTTACCTATATCATGAAAAAAAGCAGCCATACCTAGCTCTAGCATCTGCTCTTTGGCTAGTTGTAGCTCTTTTCCAATATATAAAGAGTAGATGCAAACATGCAAAGAGTGTGTAGAGGTTTGATACTTACACATTAAAGATGTAATAACGGATGAGAGAGGATCATCTTTTTCGATAACTGCCATTGTTAAAGAGTGAATAATCCCAACGGTCTCTGCCAGTGCCACTGTGGATACAGAGCCTTGAAAAAGTTTTTTTGCAAAGGGAATGGCCCTTTGGTAGGACTCTTCTAGATTGCTGTGGCGCTTTGAGAGCTGAGAGAGTTTTTGATGAAACTGGCTGTAGGCTTCTCGCTCTTTTTCATGGATATAGAACTCTTTTTTCTCTATTATCTTTTTTGCATACGCCTCCATAATGGGTGTATTTTTTTTGTAGAGTAGAAAAAAGTTATTATGGGAGTCTTTGCAGTAGATATTAAAATCAAACCCTAGCCCCTCTTGTATAAATGAACCATCTATAAGAAAGAATTTTTTTTGGGTTTTGTTTGTAATTGGCCGAGTCATCGAATGACTCCTTTAAAGTCCTCATCGCAACC
>JAABTA010000065.1 GCA_011390075.1 Helicobacteraceae bacterium
ATGAAGTGTATAGGTCTATTGGTTGAGTTCTACTTGCAAACTCTCAAGAAGCTCTTGTCCCTCTTGCCAAGCACCAATATGAGACTCACTGTTAATGTGCCCAACTTTGCCAATATTCACAAATTTACTTCCCCATTTTTGCGCAAGAAACTGCGCTCTTTCAATAGTGATATAAGGGTCATTGCTACTAGCTACCACTAAAGAGTTGCACTCTAATCTATCCAGTGGCATTGGTGCAAAATTGTGGATCTGTGGAGGCATGATAGAGACATCATCAACATCTGCAGGAGCAACAAAAAACACCCCAGCAATTTTTTCTGAAGAGAATTTTTGCATATAATGCGCTACCAAAGAACACGCCAAGGAGTGAGGAAGCAAAATAACCTCTTTCTCTGCTGATTGGATAGAGGCGTGTAAGGATTCTAGCCAGTCAGTTAAGAGAGGATAATCCCAACTCTTTTGCTCTACTCTTTTCATACCATAGAGATCTTCCCATAAACTTTGCCAATGACTCTCATCACTGCCTCCAAAACCTGGAAGAGTGAGTAGCTCGTATTTTCCTTTCATAACACCCCCTATTTAATTTGTACTCTGTTTTCCCCAATAATAACACCTCTAAACTCTCTATTGGAGCTATTTTTTAAAGGAATACTCTCCCCTAAATACCCACTTTTTTGGGCTATCAAAGGAAAAGTTGCATAGATACCATTTTCTTGAAAAACAGCAGTCACCTGCTCGCCTCTTTTAACCAAAAAGCTTTTTTTAACTCTTCTGTCATCAATAATTGTCCCAGAGGAGATTCCGACTCTTGCCTCAAAAGAGCCTAATTTTTTTTCATCTATAGACTCTAAAATCCTATGTTTAATGGCGACCTCCTCGTAGGTTGTATTATTTGTAGTGATTGTGTCCCCTCTATTGACTTTTTGAGAGGCAACTAAAACTCTTTGTCTTCCAGAGATCTCATAAGAAAAATTTAGCACCTCTAAAGTTTCTCCATTAAGACCAAAATGTGCTTTACCAAATCCTTTAGCTCGTTTAAGGCTACTGTCTGAGATTGTAACTTGTAAAAAGTCCAACCCCGCCACATCCACCATTGATTGTGGCTTTATGGCAACAAAATCAACTAAAACAGCTCTTTTCTCATATTTTTTGCTCACTGCATGCTGGATATTTTCAATAATAACTGGAGAGATCTTATAAAAAAAGATCACATAATGTTTTGAATTAGCTTCGATTGTATGCTTTTGAAGATCTTGTTTTAAGTTGTTGAAGGTGAGTTGTTTTGAATTTCTATTCCCAAATGCAAAAAGCAAAAATTTTTTATCCACTGGAAAAACATCTGTAGAAAATACCTGATCTTTATCAACAAAATAGGTTTTTTCAACGGCAAAAGAGAAAAGAAGTGTTGGCAAAAGAAGAAAAAAAATGGAGCGGGAAATGGGATTCGAACCCACGGCCCTAACCTTGGCAAGGTTATGCTCTACCCCTGAGCTATTCCCGCGTAAAATAATAGATGAGATTATAACGGAAAAACCT
This sequence comes from Helicobacteraceae bacterium, assembly GCA_011390075.1. Classification (GTDB taxonomy): domain Bacteria; phylum Campylobacterota; class Campylobacteria; order Campylobacterales; family SZUA-545; genus JAABTA01. The sequence continues at coordinate 1,537 of JAABTA010000065.1, forward strand.
TTTAGCAACTTTAACATCATACAATTTTTCCAAAAAAGTTTAAAAAATAGGAGACTCTACTGAGCAAATTTACCTAAAGAGCGAAGCTTTTGATACCTCTTGTCTAACCTTTGTTCACTTGTAAGCACCTCGAGTGCTTCAACACTCTCTAGAAAATAATTTTTCACAGCCTCAGATGCTTGTTTTTTGTCCCTATGGGCGCACACAGCGGGCTCTTTGATTATATCATCAATAAGACCAAAACTTTTGAGCTGATCGGGTTGCACCTTCATCGCTTCAGTGGCGGCTTCGCCCTTAGTTGGATCATTCCATAAAATTGCAGCGCACCCCTCAGGAGAGATCACACTAAAAACAGAGTACTCAAGCATTGCCAGTTTATCAGCAACAGCAATAGCCAAAGCACCTCCGCTACCACCTTCGCCAATCACAATAGAGACAGTAGGGGTATCAAGATCTGAAAGCTCAAACAGATTGTAAGCAATTGCCTCGCTCTGGTTACGCTCTTCTGCACCAATTCCAGGATAGGCTCCTGGAGTATCTACAAGCATTAAAAGAGGGAGCCTAAACTTCTCAGCTAGTTTTGCAGCTCTTAACGCTTTTCTATATCCCTCAGGATGGGGCATTCCAAAATTTCTTTTGAGTTTATTTTTTGTGCCTCTCCCTTTTTGTTCGCCAATCACTACACACTTTTTTCCACCAATAGATCCAATAAAACAGAGTATGGCGTGATCATCTTTAAAATGTCTATCTCCATGGATCTCGATCTTTTCATCCATGATAAGTCTAATATAGTCTAGCGCATAGGGTCTATCTTGATGACGGGCTAATTGGAGTTTTTGGTAATCACTTAAGTTACCATAAGTTTTTTTCACCTCTTTATCAAACTTTTTTTGCACCTGTGCCAGCTCTTTTTCTTCACCTCTGATTTTTGCTAGTTCTAGATCCTCTGCTAGAGGTTTAAGGTTTTTTTCAAAGTCTAAATAAAACACTACTTACACTTTCTTAAAAATAACAACGCCATTGGTTCCACCAAAACCAAAAGAGTTGCTCATCACAATATTAAGATCTGCTTTTCTAGATTCGTTTGGAATATAGTCTAAATCTAAGCCATTTTCACTATCTGGATTTTCGTAGTTGATGGTAGGCGGAACCACACCTTTTTCCATAGACATCAAAGAGACAACCGCTTCAATACCACCAGCAGCTCCTAAGCAGTGTCCAATTTGCCCTTTTGTAGAACTCACGAGAGGCACTTTATCTCCAAAAATAGCTTTTAGTGCCGTTGTCTCATTTTTATCATTGGCAGGGGTAGAAGTTCCGTGTGCATTGACATAATCGATAACAAAATCCCCACCTGTACGCACTTTGGCCATATTTATAGCTGCTTCCATCGCTCTTTGAGGACCATCTACAACTGGGCTTGTGATGTGGTTGGCATCGCCACTTTCTCCAACACCAATAATCTCTCCATACATTTTAGCACCTCTTTTTACTGCTGTTTCATACTCTTCCAAAATAAGACAAGCTCCGCCCTCTCCCATAACAAAACCATCTCTGTCTCTATCAAAAGGTCTCGAAGCTTTTTGAGGATCATCATTTCTCGTAGAGAGTGCTTTCATAGCTGCAAAGCCACCAACACCCACTTCACAAATAGCAGACTCAGCTGCTACAACCATCATTCTATCGGCGCCACTCATTGCGATAGTTTTAAATGCTTCGCTAATACCGTGGGTACCTGCAGCACAGGCGGTAACACTGGCTAGATTAGGACCTCTTAGTCCATGTTCGATAGAGACAAATCCACCTAACATATTCGCTAAAGCTGAGGGAATAAAGAAAGGAGATATTCTTCTAGGACCCCTTGTTTCGCAGATGATTGAGTTTTTTTCAATATTTGTAAGTCCACCAATACCACTAGCGGCACTAATACCAAAGCGAGTAAAGTCAATATTGTCTCCCTCCTCAAAACCAGCATCAGCCATCGCTTCTTGCGCTGCTTTAATACCAAAATGGATAAATCTATCAGCTTTTTTTACCTCTTTAGGGTTCATAAACGAAGCTGGATCAAAGTTTTTAACCTCTGCTGCAATTTTTACAGAGACTCTACTGGCATCAAAAAGTTTAATCTCATCAACCCCACACTCTCCATTTACAATATTTTCAAAACTTGTTTTTGCGTCATGACCTAATGCAGTTATCATTCCAAGACCTGTTACTACAACTCTTCTCAAAATATCTCCTCAAATATATATTATTTAAAACTATTTATTAAGCAATAGGTTTTAGATAATATATAAACTTGCGGGATAAATCCCGCAAATGTGAAATTATTTGTTGTTTTCGATATAGCTCATTGCATCTTTAACCGTTGCAATCTTTTCAGCATCTTCATCAGGAATTTCGATATCAAATTTCTCTTCTAATGCCATAACTAACTCGACTACATCTAAACTATCTGCGCCTAGATCATCAACAAATTTAGCCTCTTCTTTAACTTGAGACTCTTCAACGTTTAATTGTTCAACAACAATTGCTTTAACGTCATCAAAAAGTGCCATTCTTTACTCCTAAGTATTTAAGTCTGCCTATTTTAACACAAAATCAATTTAAAGTTAGACGCGTCTATTTTTTAGACTCTCTATACTCCTCATAAGTGCCCTTAAAATCAACAATTTCCCCACTGCTTTTAAACTCTATAACTCTCGTGGCAAAGGCATCTATTAGCTCTCTATCGTGGGCAATACAGATAACATTTCCATTAAAGTTATACAGAGCCTCTCCTAAAGCGATAATTGCTTCTAAGTCCAAATGGTTGGATGGTTCATCTAAAATAAGAAAATTACCCCCTTCCATCATCATCTTAGAAAGCATCATTCGGTGTTTCTCCCCACCACTCACACTGCCAACAGCTTTCTCTTGCTCCTCTCCACTAAAGAGCATTCTGCCTAAGTTATTTCTCACTGTGGCAATCTCTGCCTTTTTATCAAAACTTCTCAGCCAATCATACAAAGTATGCTCGCCTTTGATTAATTCTGTGGTGTCTTGTGGAAAATAGCTCTGTTCTGCTGTAGCTCCCCAAAAGATCTCTCCACTATCTGGGGTAAGATCTCCCATAATCAACTTACAAAAGGTGGTTTTACCTACACCATTGCCACCAATGAGGGCTATTTTTTCATTTGGCTCAATTTTGAGATTGAGATCTTTGATAACTTCTAAATCATCATAGGATTTTGCAAGTCCTCTAATCTCTAATGCTTCATTACCTAACTCTCTATTTGGTTTAAATACAATGCTAGGTTCCCGTCTAGAGCTTGGCTTCACCTCTTCAATTTTGAGTTTCTCTAGCTGTTTTTGTCTGCTTGTTGCCTGTTTGGCTTTGGAAGCATTGGCAGAAAATCTTGCCACAAATTTTTCTAGTTGGTCCTTCTCTTTGAGATTTTTCTCTCTTGCTATCTCTTTTTGCTTTTGGATAATATTTGCTGCCATATACCAATCATCATAGTTTCCTGTAAACTCTTTGACCGTTTGGTAATCCACATCCAAAATATGAGTACACACAGCATTTAAAAAGTGTCTATCATGGGAGATGACAACCATCGTCCCCTCATGGCGTTGCAGTTCGTTCTCTAGCCAGCCAATTGTTTCAATATCTAAGTTATTCGTTGGCTCATCCAAAAAGAGCACATCTGGCTTTGGAAACAGCACTTTTGCTAAAAGCACTTTAAATTTATCCCCCCCTGTAAGGGTACTCATCTTCTCATGGTGCATAGAGGCTGGGAAGCCTAGTTGTTCTAAAATCTTTTCGATTTTTACATCGCATTCATAAGTAGGATCCTCTTCTGCTGAGATTATCTCTAACTCTGAGAGTCTTTCATTCACCTTTTCATCACTAAAATCGCCCTCACTATAGAGCTTCTCTTTCTCTTTTAGAGCATTAAAGAGCCTTGTGTTTCCCATTAAAACTGTATCAGAAATTGTGTACTCTTCATAGGCGTACTGATTTTGATCAAGGGTACCTACTTTGAGATCTTTTGAGATAAAAATCTCTCCATCGGTGTACTCCTCCTCCCCTGAGAGAATTTTTAAAAAAGTACTTTTTCCTGCTCCATTAGCGCCAATAAGGCCATATCTCTTTCCTGCATCTAAAGAGAGGGATACATTCTCAAAAAGCACCCTATTTCCATATCTTTTTCTAAGATCTGTAACATTTACCATCTACTATTTGCCTTTCACTATGTTCTGTATCTCTTTGTATTTGTAAGCACTTGTTTGTAAGCTTTTGTTCTCTATCAAAACTAAACAAAAGTTTTTCACAAGTCTTGGCAAGGTCTCTGGATCGAATTCCCAACCTGCTAAGATCTCTTTTGAGGTGTCTAATCTATTTGATAGTTCTTCATCATTATAACCACACACCTCTTTAAGCTTTTTGATAAGGTTCTCCTCTTTGAGGGTATACTGTTTTATTTTTGCGAGTTCATCAATTACATGGTCAGTAGAAACATCTTTGCTTAGATCAAATTCAATCCCACCA
>JAABTA010000066.1 GCA_011390075.1 Helicobacteraceae bacterium
TGGCACTTTTGAATCACTATATTTTTTTGTGTACTTAATAAAAACTCACTCTTAACCTCATCTAAAAGCTCATCCAAAGAGATATAAGAGATCCCAAGATCGCCTTTGTAGGCTATGAGGCGCTCCATTTTAGAAAATTCATCGAGATCTTTATTGATTGCCTCTAAAAGCTCTTTCACTCTTTGATTATTTTTTTCAGAAGGGGGTTGTTTCAGGTAGAACATTCCTTTGGCAATAGGGGTTTTTATCTCGTGGGTAAAGATCTTATTAAACATCTCTCTCAGTTCCAAGATATATTCAATCTCCAAAACTGCACTATTATAAGAGGAGACAATTTGGCTAATTTCCTCATATTTGCTACTAAGTTCCAAAGAGGAGAAATCCCCAGCTTGCAAGTTTTTAAATTTTTTATCAAGCTTAGCTATAGGCTTTAGTAGCATCCTAATTCTTAGAAAGAGTAGCAACTGAAAAAGAAGCAAAGAAGCAAAAACTGTATGGATCCAAAATAGATTTTTCCTCTCTCTTGTATCCACAAGCAAAACCTTCTCAATTGGATTGTAGATCTCTAAAAGCAGATCATTTTTTGTCTTAACAGCTCTAAAGCCTACTCTTTGTGTGCCTCTTGTGTGGAGGGTTTTAAAATGTTTAGGAAACTCTTTTTCATATATTTCAAGTCCCAAAGCTTTTAGCTGAGATTCTTTTAAAGGCTTTGCTTCAAAAAGAATAGGCTGAAAAAACTCCGCAGCCCTTTGAAACCTCTCGATAGTATCTTTTCGCTCCTCTTGTAACTCTTTAAGAACAAAAAAAGCCCATAAAGAGATGATAATTAGAGTCAAGATTGTAAAAAGCGCTATTCCTTGATAAAAAATAGTGTGCCTGAGTCTATTCCACAACTCTGTATCCTCTTCCTCGTGATGAGAGGATATGTTGTTCTTGGCTTAGGGGTTTGAGTTTTTGCCTTATTTTGGAGATGAGCATCTCTAGAGATTTTCCATCACTCGATTTAATAGATGGAGAGGTGCCCAAGATCTGATCTTTTGAGAGAATAGCCCCTTTGGCATCCAGCAAAGAGTGTAAAACCTCGAACTCTCCTTGAGTAAGGTGCAGTGGTGAGTCTTGAAAAAAGATCTCAAACAAGTTTGCATCAATACGAAACTTGCTTTTCTCCTCTTTTCTTTCTGGTTGAATTCTTCGCAAAAGACTGATAATTCTTGCATACAACTCATCAGGGTCATACGGTTTGGGAAGATAGTCATCTGCTCCTAGCTGCAACCCCAAGACCTTATCGGAGACACTTCCTCTAGCAGAAGAGATAATAATCGCAATAGTGCTTTTTTTGCGAAACGCTTTGCAGAGCTCTAGCCCATCCATCCCTGGAAGTCCTAGATCAAGAAGTACAATATCAAAGTTTTCTAGCTTTTCTAAAAGAGCGTAGTAGGGATCTTCTACAATTTTACTTATAATCCCTTTTGTCTCTAAAAACTGGGCAATGAGCCCCGAAAATTCGGGGTCATCCTCTATGAGTAGCAATTTTTTCACTGCTCATCCTTATTTGTAATTGTTGCAATCTCCTCTCTTACCTGTGCCTTTATAGCCTCTTTTTCTATCCTCTTGAAGCTTAGCTTTTAGCTCAGATTGCTGCTCTTTTGTCAAAACAGCGCCAATTTTTTCTATGACTTCCCCTTTTGACTTTACACCAGAAAGTGCCTCTTCTGATCTCTCCTTGATAAACTTTTGTTTATCAAACTCTCCAGCGTCATTAAAGTAGTTTGAGAGATCTCTATCTTCATAGTTATCCAGCTTTTCTAACTGTCTATCTAACATGAGCTTTTTAATATCAATCCACTGCATATCATCAAGCCCCATAGAAGAGAGAGCCATCATTAAGCTTCCGAACCCCCTCTCTTTTTTTCCATGTCTGCCATAATGGTGTTTGTTTTTCGTATCACAATCTTTTCCTTGATACATGCCTTGACCTTGTCCCATGCCTTGTCCCATGCCTTGACCTTGTCCCATTCCCTGACCTTGATGGTTTCCTTTATAAGCAAATGCTGATGACGCAAGAAGTGAAACGAGCGTAAGTGCTACAACTGTTTTTTTCATTTTCTATCCTTTTTTTAAGATACCAAAAGTATACAACAATCAATTCAATGCAAATTCATCAAAAAGTAAACAGAGTTAAACAAGCCTAGCTATGTTCAATCTGTTTTTGATACTTGCTCGATTTTACTCCCAACTCTTTGAGGTCGTTGGCTCTTTTTACAAGATTGCCTCTGCCCTCATGGAGTTTATTTTTTGCCTCAGTTAAACTTTTTTTGGTTGTGTCGAGGCTTTTTTCTACCTTGTCAAGATCGCTTACAAAATCAGAAAACTTATCAAGCATTTTTCCAGCACTCTCTGCTATTGCTAAAGCATTTTTATTTTGATGCTCATATTTCCAAATATTTTCCACTGTCTTTAGAGTGACCGTAAGCGTAGAGGGGCTGACAACTAAGATCTTTTGATTAAATGCCTTAATAAAAAAGTCGTTGTCATACTCTAGCGCTGTTAAAAATGCTCCCTCAATAGGTACAAACATTAACACAAAGTCCAAAGAGGTAACTCCCTCTAAATTGTCATAGTTTTTACTGCCAAGCTCTTTGAGGTGGGTGTTTAAAGAGTTAAGATGGTTTTTTAGCTCTTTCTCTCTTGTCTCACCCTCAGATTTTGTAAATCTCTCATAGGCATTTAAAGAGACTTTTGAATCAATAATAATCTGCTTGTCATCAGGCAAAAACACAACCACATCAGGGCGAAAAGTTTTGCCCTCATCGCTTTTAAGTGTCTCTTGCAATTTATACTCATGATCTTTTCGCAAGCCTGACTCTTCTAAAATTCGCTCTAAAATCATCTCTCCCCAGTTCCCTTGGGTTTTGACCTGCCCTTTTAAAGCATTGGTCAAATTAATGGCGTCTTCAGAAATTCTTTTATTGAGCTCACTCAAGCTTGCTATCTCTTTTGCCAGAGAAAAACGCTCTTTTGCCTCTTGATTATAGGAGTCCTCCACCCGTTTTTCAAATTTTTTTATATCTTCTCTAAAGGGTTTGAGCAAGTTTTCCAAACCAAGATGGGACTGCTGGACAAACTTTTTGGACTTCTCATCATAGATCTTATTGGAGATATTCTCAAACTCTTTTTTTAAGATCTCTTTGCTCTCTTCTAGAAGTTCTAGCTTCTCTTGTGAGGCCTCTGCGCTTTTTTGCAGGTCTGTTCGAAGCACTGCATTCTCCTCGGCAAGATAAGAGTTTTTCTCCAAAGTCTCTTTGTACTCTCCCTCTAGAGATCTTTTACTCTCTATAAGCTCATGAACACGCTCTTGGGCATTTGTCAAATTTGCCTCTAGTGAGGAGAGTGCGTTTTCGTTTTCTAATCGTTTATGCACCAATAGCTCTGTTTCTTTCTTAAGAGACGAGATATCGAGATCTTTTGAAGCAAGAGCATTTTGAAAAAACTCATCTTGTTGTTGCAAAGAGTTAATTTCTAGATCTCTTCTATTAATGGCTCTTGCCAAGACAATCCACACAAACAAACCACCAAAAAAGAGACCACTGAGTAAATATATTATCTGTTCCATAAAAAGATCCTAGCAAAAGAACGCTATTTTTTTAAAAAATTTGCAAAAAAATTGTAAATTACAGAATTAATTGGTATAATACTCCTGAAAAAATTTTTTGTTTGTTTATGAAAACCGTTTGAATCTTCATAATAGTCTTCGTGTAACTTCAATTCCTTGCAGTACCCAAAGAGAAAAGAGCAAAAAATTTATAGGCGTAGGTGAACTCATTTGGGAGTTTTGTGAGAATTCCAGTTTATGGAAACAATTATAAAAGAAAAAGAGAAAACAATGGCAGCACAAGTAACAGGAACAGTTAAGTGGTTCAATGAAGAAAAAGGTTTCGGCTTTATCCAACAAGAAGGTGGCAAAGATGTATTTGTTCACCACAGCGTAATTCAGTCAGATGGCTTTAGAACACTTAAAGAGGGACAAGCAGTTCTTATGGAAGTGGTAGAAGGCGAAAAAGGTCCTCAAGCTGAGAATGTTATTCCACAGTAACCTATAAATTTAGTGCCAGTTACTATAACTGGCACAATCTACTTGAACACATCTTAAAAAAGCTCCAAATCATCACCATCATCTTCGTTTACTTCCTGATTTTCATTAATAACAAGCTCTAATTGCAAGATTGTACTAAAAAGCGAGCTATCAAGATAGTGTATATCTCGTGTGTTTTGCTCCACAAAAATAGTATTTCTCCACCCAATCAGATCAAGAGTAAGGTTTTTTAGAAACATATGCACTTTTCTTCGTTTGGTTTCATCTAGACCCTCATCTCTTAATTCAGCTAAAAGCTCAGCTAAAGACTTTATCGCAAAAGAGAGATCTTTAAACTCAAAAAGATTGTTGAGTATCGTGGTATATTTCAAAAACCTCTTAGCGGCGTTGTGTAGATGATCTATTTTAAAACCCTCTACATAAGCATCTAAATCGTCTTTTATCTCACTCTCTATATCCTCTAGCTCTTGCAGTTCCTCTAAAACATAATCATCAATATCCTCTGAATACTCAGCAGCAGAGATCTCTTTTCCTGAATGGCTTGCTTTGAGAACATTAAACTCATCACTTGAAAGAGCTCTTTTTTCTTTTTGAATATCTTTGCTAACGCTTTCTAGCTCTTTCTCCTGAGCTTGCACCCCATCTTCTACTGTGGTGTGCTCTTCTGAGAGAACAACTCTGCAATTTTGCGCTCGTTTGATAAAGTCTTCTAGTCTTGCTGTATAGTGCTGGATCTTGAGCTTTTGATACTCATTGACAGTAATATCATTAAAAGTAAAGATAGTAAGTTTTTTCTCTTTTGTTAGTTCTAGGTCTGTTTTTAAAAGATAGAACACCCGCCTTCCATGGGCCACTTTTACGGAGACTTTATTAAAGCGGTAGTCATCTTTAAGATTTTCTAAAGAGCTTAAAAAACCCTCTCGTTTTTCAAAAATGCTCTCAAGATCAAAGTCTCTCTCCACAATATCATCTTTTGGGATCTCTACAATATTTAAAAAATTCTCATTTACATACTGCACCAAACCATCTTCATACGCAATCTCTGGATTTGGTCTTGACTCTAAAATTCTTTTAAGAGAGCTAATGAGTTCTCGCTCTTTTTGGCTGTTTTTTTCAACCTCTTTGGCAATATCATTCTCTAGTTTATTGTTCAGTTCAATAAGCTCTGTCACATCTTGGCGAATAGCCACAAACTCATCAATCTCATCTTTGTCGTTCAAGATAGGAATCACTGTGGCCTTGACATAATAAGCGCCTCCATCTTTTTTTCTGTTTTTAATGCCACCTTTCCAGACTCTTTTTTTATCCTTAATTGTCTCCCAAAGATCTTTAAAAGCCGCACTGGGCATATCAGGGTGTCTTACAATATTGTGAGGCTTGCCTATGAGCTCTTCTGGAGAATACCCCGAGATCTTGCAAAACTCGTTATTGACATAGGTAATCACGCCCTTTGGATCTGTTTTTGAGACAATAGTGCTCTCATCCACAGCCATCTTATATTCATCTAAGATCTTTTTATTGTATTGCAGCTTTTTTCCTTGGTAGACATTTTTGCCAACAATTTGCAACTCTTTTTCAAATTTCTCTTTTTTAATTGGTTTAATTAAGTATCTACCAATACCAAGATTAATTGCATGAATCAGCACCTTGGGATCTTTAAAAGAAGATATGAGAATAATAGGTATATCGGGGGAGAGATTTTTAATCTTTTTAGAGAGCTCTAATCCATTGAGCCCCTCTAAACTCACATCCGAAACCACAAGATCTGGCTTTTCCTTCTTAAAGATCTCTAAAGCGTCGTCCCCTCGTTTTGCTTCAAAAACAGTGGCAATATGTTTTTTCGCCACTGAAACTAACGCTTTTCTAACACTTTCGTCATCCTCTACAAAAAGAAGTTTTAAATTTGTTAAATCTATCTC
>JAABTA010000067.1 GCA_011390075.1 Helicobacteraceae bacterium
AGGAATGGTCTGTTTGGTTCCAACATAGGGATTAAAAGAGCTAGAATTTGTCTCATGTTCTTGGTAGCCTTTGCCATACACTAATCTCAGAGCAGAGTTCTCCACTCCTGTGAGCGTGTCCCCTAGGAAAGTAAGCACTAATCCATCAGTTGCTCCATCGAAAGCAAGGGCTGAGTAGGTTGCTTTTCTTACCGTATTGTCTTTAAATTGATGAGATGGTCCATCAGATGATGGCTGGCGCCCAAGGGTCAAGATAGTTGGTACAGCGCCATTGGCAACTGTCCAATCTACATAGGCTCTCTCCACATAAAAAGAGGAGTCATTAGGAACCCTTCCCTGTTTTGGATCCATGCCCCCCTGTCTATTGGGAGCTTGATCAGCCCAATATTTAAACATAGAGACTCTTCCTGTAAACTTCATATTTTCCGTTATTTTTGATGATAGATTCAGTTGAAATTTTGTAGAGAAGATGTTATTGTCATCAAATTCAGCTCCATCGGCTTTTGTCTGCTGAAAATTATCCACTCTTTGTCTAAACCCTAGTCCAAAATTGATTTTATTCAGTAAAACTTGTGTCTCAATGGAGTCTATTCTATCTTGCATATCCCATATTCTATTATCCATATCCTCTTTATAAGTTGCAAGCTCCCTCGATTCGTTGGCTATGACTGCCATAGAAGCTAATCCTAAAATAAGTACTATTTTTACTACCATCACACTCTCCTTTACAGTCCAGCTGCAGCTGGTTGGTCTGAGTCTGCAGCGTATTTAATAAGAAATTTTTTTAAGATCTCTTGCTCTTTGTTACTTAATTTATCAGCTCCTAATCTTTTGAGCCTTTTAGGGCTCTTAAAGTACCTCTCCCACTGAATAATTGCTTTAGAGGCTGGATTAATCCGTAGCTCTCTTGCCAACTCTTTGCCTGTTTTTCCTTGCAGAAATACAGTAGAAAACAGAAGAGTGGCAACAATAACACTTAACCTTTTCATTGATTTTCCCTTTCTAATTTTTCTTCATACCTAAGCTTCTCACTGACATCTTCTAAAAACTTCAGTAGTGCTTGTTTTTCCTCTTGGGTTAATTTATCTGAGTCAATATTAATAGAAGCAGCTCCACCAAAGAGCTCTGTATCAAATATATGAGAACTATTTTTGCCTTTGCTCTTCTTCCCATCAACACGATAAGCTTTCACTGGGTGAGAAACCCCCTTAAGCTCAAAAACTCCTCGCTCTTCACATTTGATATTCTCTTTAACAAGTTGATAGGTAGCATCGCTCACAACAATCTCCCCTTCATTAGCTACCCCCTCTAAACGACTTGCAATATTGACCTCTTTGCCAATCACGGTATAATCCATTCGGCTTTTACTGCCAAAATTTCCTACAGTACCGTATCCTGTATTGATGCCAATTCTTGTTTTAAAGGGCAAGATGGTGCCATTATTAATGAGACTTCTAATTCTTTTTCTCATCTCCAAAGCCATCTGTACACACAAAAGAGCATCCTCTTTCACTCCTTTGCTGACAGGATCTCCAAAAAAAACCATAAGCGAGTCGCCCATATACTTGTCAATCGTTGCGCCATACTCTAAGGCAACTTTTGTCATCTCTTCTAAATAGGCATTCAGGTGATAGGTGAGCTCTTCTGACTCTAGCTTATCCGCTATCTCTGCAAAACCAACAATATCGGAGAAAAAAATAGTCAGTTTTTTTCTGCTTGTCTCCAATAGCACATCTTGCTTATCTTCTAGAATTGTTTTTGCAAGCTGAGGGGAGATGTATCTAGAGAGCCTTTCTGAAAGAAGCTCTAAAAGAGCGTTTTTCTCTTTCATAAGGGTATTTAAGCTATTAAGCTCCTTCTCTTTCCTATCACTCATTCGCACAAGCCGTTTTGTACTCTTAAACAGCTTTTTATACTCTTTGAGAATCTGCTCAATCTCACTGGCTTCAAAGTGACTTTTCTGAGCCAGTTTTTCAGAGAAGCTCTCTATGACACTCTCTTCTGTGGCAAAGAGATTGTAGTTACTAGACATTAGATCTCTTTTAGGTGAAACTCAACTGATTCTAGATCTTCACTAAACTCTTCTCCAAACTCCATGATTGTTTCGTCATCTGCTTCATAGAGCCAGTTGATAGTGACTTTGTTGCCATTGTTGGCCAACTCTTCCATCATGTCTAAAAAGTTCATAATAGCTTTCACACTAGAGCTATTAAAGTAGATAAGTTCAATCTCTACTGAGATATCTCTATCTTCGCTCTCTCTTACAAACACCTCTAACTTTTCAAAGATCTCTCCATAAAAAGAAGAAACATTCTCAGGATAGGACTCTCCCTTTAAAAGAAACACTCCCTTTTCAAAATCAAAATCCACTAGAGGCGTGCTCTCTGTTTTTTCTATAAATATTCTCTCCATTCAGCGCTCCTTATACATATGCTTTTAAAAAGAAGAAACTCTCACAGTCATCGCCATCTTTAAACCCATAGTCAAAAGGGGCACTAGACTTTCTTGCAATCTCTATAAATCCAATTCCAGCACCTTTGCTATGTTCATCAGATTCGCTTCTAATCTTCTCTTTATAGAGCTTTTTTAGCTCATCTTTTTCTAAATTTCTAATCTCCTCTAAATTCTCCGATATTCTTGCAACATCTTTGGTTTCAATAATGTTTCCACATACTGTAAAAAACCTCTCCTCCTCTTTGCCTACAAGCATAATCCCACTGCTCATCTCCTTTTGAAGATCTCTATCAACCTCAATCTTATCGGTAGAGTACCGAATAATATTTTGCACCTGTTCTACAAAAATACTAAAGAGCTTTTTTGATTTTGTGCTCTCAACATCATCTCGCGTCATTTTCGCCTTTAAAGCGTCTCCTAATCCTAAGAGTATCTTTTGAGAAAAATACCCCTGATAGAAAAAAATCACCCCATTATCACTAGATAACCGCTTTAGCTTACATAAGTCATCTATCTCCATACAAATCCTTTCAATGTGTTTTAAATCCAATACAGCTCATGTCATCTCTTTGTGGTTCATCTTTTTTGTATTGCTTAAAGGCTTCTAAAAGAAGCTCTTTTTGTCTCTGTTTTGGACTCTTTTGAAAAGAAGTAATAAGATTTTTAAACCGTTTTTTTCCAAACATTCGCCTCTTTTCTCCTCCAACTTGTTCGATAATTCCATCTGTCGTCATATAGAAAGAGTATTTGTGAATATTGGCAATCTTGTGTAAAGAGAATTGATAGTCATCAGGAGTTCTGCTATAGCCTAGCCCTACTCTGTTTGATTTGACCTCTATGGCCTCTGCATCGTCAAGATAAAAAAGCGAGATCCCAGCCCCTGCATACGAGAGAACATCACTTTTTTTGTCCACATAACAGATCCCAGCTTCTAATCCATCTTCATCAAAGCCCTCTTGTCCTCCAAATAGACTTTTAAGATGTCTGTCAATCTCTTTGAGTATTGCATCTGGAGCGATAATCTCTTTATCTTTAACAATACGATCAAAAATAGAGATAGCCATCATACTCATCAGCGCCCCAGGGACACTGTGTCCAGTACAATCGATAAGAGCTACAATATAGCCATTTTCCACCTCTTCTACAGCATAAAAATCACCGCCAACAATATCTCTTTGATTCCAGACAACAAAGTGATCCCCCATTAGATCTGTTAAAAGTTTCTTTTTTGGCAACAAGGAGTTTTGGATCTTTCCAGCGTAGTTCATGCTCTCAAAGATCATCTTATTGACTTTCTCTAACTTCTCCATATGCATATGGAGCTCCTCTGTCTTCTCTTTGACCTTCTCATCAAGATAAAGGTTGGCGCGATTTTGCTCAGCTATGAGCTCTTTAATAGAAGCGGCCATTGAGTTAAAATCTCTTGAGAGATCTCCAATCTCATCTTTATAGTCATCTTCCACCTTACAGTCATCGCAACCCTCTTTAAACTCTTTTACACCTACACTTAAAGCTTTAATTCTTTTGGTGAGATTTTTTGTAAAGAACAGACCCACAACAAAAAAGATTAGAACCGAGAGAATCAGTGTTACAGCAAGAACAATAAGAAGGTTTTGTATATAAAGAGAAAACTTCTCTGTCCCCTCACTGAGTCCTTCTCTAGAGTAGGTAATCAGTGAGTTGAGCTCACTATTCATTCTATCAGCAATAGATCCCAAAGCCGAAATATCATAGATAGCATCTTCTGCCGCCTCTTCGTGATCAAAACTGTCTCGATTCACAGCATTAAGCCCATTAACCAAAAATGCTTTATAGCGAATATTAAGATTTCTAGAGATCTTTAAAAGATCACTATTTCCTCGCTGGGCTGCAAAGGTTTGTAGAGCATTGAGGGCATCATTAATGACCTTAATCTCGTTTTCCATATTATTTTTTTCCACTGTCTGATTAATTGTATTGGTAGAGATCTGATCAATAAAATAATTTTGTAGTTTAGAGAGTTGGCTTTTGATATCGTCAGTAATAAGAATGAGACCAATATCATTTTCACTCATAGAATTAAAGTTATTATGTAGCTGTTTTGTTCCATACAGACTGACAGAAACAATAAACACACTATAAAAAATGCCACCAAAAAGAAATATGTAGATCTTCTCTTTAATTTTGAGATTATTATAAAAATCAAAAACTCTTTTCACTATCGTCTCCCTTATGTAAAGAGCAATAGTAAATAAAAAGAATCAGAAAACAATCAGATTTACATTTTTAATACATATCCTATTTTGGCAATATTCTCCAGCTCTATATCGGGAATTTTTTTTCTAAGTCTATAGACTGTATCTCGCAAGGTGGACTCTGTCACAAGTTTTTCCTCCCACACTTCATATAAAAGCTGTTCGTTACTCACTAGGTGATTACTGCTTTTTAACAGTGTCTCGAGTAATTTTCTTTCGTTATTGGTTAGCTTAATAGTGACTCCATCTTTTACAAGTTTTTTTTCTTGAAACGAATAACTATATCCTGCGCTAAATTGAATATTCTCTTTTTGTAAACGCTTTTGGGTGGCTAGTGCCAGGGCGATTTCTAACTCCTTTTCCCCAAAAGGTTTGGCTATAAAGTTGCATGGTTTCGTTTTGGATGCTTGCATCAGTGTATCGTTATCACTATAGGCCGTAATGTAGATGATGGCAATTTTGCCACTTAGAGTCGGATCTGTTGCAATTTTTTGCGCTAGGGCTATGCCCTCTTTTTTTCCTTTAAGGTTAATATCTAAAAAGATAAGCTCCGCAGCTTTTTCTCTAATGAGTTTTAGCGCTTCTATATCGCAATCTGTACTAAAAACTACTGTATGCCCTTTTTTTGTAGCAATCTGTTCCACAAAAGCTGCAACTATGGGCTCATCTTCTACAATACCTACTTTAAAACTCATGGTTCAAACCTTAGGCTCCAGCAAGTGCCACTGCTGTTTTCTTTTGTGAGGGTAGCATTTTTTAGCTTCTTTACACTTTTTTTAACAATCTTAAGCCCCAAACCGTCCTCTTTTGTATCCACCCACTCTCCATTATCCTCAACCACAATTTCAATCATACCTTCTGTGTTTTTTAGAGCTACTTTTATTTTAGGCTCTGCGGTATGAGTAAACGCATGTTTCACGCAGTTAGACACAAGCTCGACCACCACTGTTCCAATAAGCATTCCATTATCAGCATTGAGCGAGATATCTTCTAGATCCCTTTCTATTGTAATAATCTCTTTGTGGGAGCTGTAAAAGGAGTCTAGCAACTTACCGATATACTTCTCCATAGAGATCTTAGCTACCCACTTAGAGAGATAAAGAAGCTCATGGAGCAACGAGATGGCATTCACTCTTTGCAAAGTCTCTTCTGTAAGTCTTTTTGCCTCTTGGTTTTGGGTGCTATTGGAGTGAAACCACAAAATAGCGGTAATTGTCTGAAGATTGTTTTTAACTCTGTGGTGAACCTCTCTAATAAGCATTTCTCGCTCTTTTACCATTGCCTTAAGATCTTGTGTTTTTTCTGCC
>JAABTA010000068.1 GCA_011390075.1 Helicobacteraceae bacterium
TACATCCAGAGTGCGACTGGTCTATTTTTAGGCCTATTTATGGTAGCTCATATGATCTTTGTTTCTACAATTTTAGTGAGCAAAGACTTTATGTATGCTGTAACAAAATTTATGGAGGGCTCCTTTATTTTTGATGGAGGCAACCCTATGCTTGTTTCAATAGCTGTCTTTATTGTATTTGCAATTTTTATCATTCATGCAGGTCTTGCAATGAGAAAATTTCCAATCAGCTATCAACAATTTATGAAGTTTTATGTCCACATGAAGACATTTAAACATAGCGACACGACTATGTGGTTTGTCCAAGCAGTGACAGGTTTTATTATGTTCTTTTTAGGTTCAGTGCATCTGTATATTATGATGACACAACCACAAAACATTGGACCATACGGCTCCGCTGATAGAGTTTGGAGCGATTTTATGTGGCCACTGTATCTTGTGCTTTTATTTGCTGTAGAACTTCACGGTTCCATTGGTCTTTATAGACTCGCAGTTAAATGGGGATGGTTTGATGGAAATGATCCTAAAAAAACAAGAGCTAGCCTACAAAAACTCAAAATTGGCATTAGTGCATTTTTTCTTATTCTAGGACTTGCAACGCTAGCAGCATATATGAAAATAGGTATAGACCACGCTGATAATTATGGAGAAAAATTCCAACCAACAGCAATGGTTATAACAGTTGAGAAAGCGGAGGTTAGAGTATAATGAAAGTAAATTATGTTGATTCATTGGTAATTGGTGGTGGACTTGCTGGTCTAAGAGCTGCTGTTGCTTCTGTTGAAAAGGGTTTAAGCACAACAGTTATCTCACTTGTTCCAGTTAAAAGATCTCACTCTGCCGCTGCACAAGGGGGTATGCAAGCAAGTTTAGGTAACTCAAAAATGAGCGAAGGGGACAACGAAGATCTCCACTTTGCAGATACGGTCAAGGGATCTGACTGGGGTTGCGACCAAGATGTTGCTAGAATGTTTGTCAACACCGCTCCTAAAGCAATTAGAGAACTTGCTAGCTGGGGTGTGCCTTGGACAAGGATTAAAAAAGGACCTAGAGACGCGGTTATTAATGCTAAAAAAACAACCATCACAGAAGATGAAGAGGTCCATGGTCTTATCCACTCTAGAGACTTTGGTGGGACAAAAAAGTGGAGAACTTGCTACACTGCAGATGCCACTGGCCACGCAATGCTTTTTGGAGTGGCTAACCAAGCATTAATGCACGATGTTGATATTCAAGATAGAAAAGAGGCTGTCTCTTTAATTATTGAAGGTAATAGATGCCATGGCGCTGTGATTAGAGACTTAGTAACCGGTGCACTAAGTGCGTATGTTGCTAAAGGTACTCTTATAGCCACAGGCGGCTACGGAAGACTCTATCAACAGACAACAAACGCTGTTATCTGTGAGGGGACAGGGGCTGCTTTAGCACTAGAGACTGGAATTGCAGCTCTAGGTAATATGGAAGCTGTGCAGTTTCACCCAACTCCAATTGTTCCATCTGGTATTTTACTCACAGAAGGTTGTCGTGGTGATGGGGGTGTTTTAAGAGATGTTGATGGACACAGATTTATGCCAGATTATGAGCCAGAGAAGAAAGAGCTAGCCTCTAGAGATGTTGTATCAAGAAGAATGATTGAACACATTAGAAACGGCAAAGGTGCTAAATCTCCTTATGGTGATCATGTCTGGTTAGATATCTCCATTTTAGGAAGAGAACACATTGAGAGAAACCTAAGAGATGTTCAAGAGATCTGTCAGATCTTTAATGGTATCGATCCAGCGGATGAGGGAGAAAAAGGTTGGGCTCCAGTAAGGCCAATGCAACACTACTCCATGGGTGGTATTAGAACAAACTACCAAGGGAAGGTAAAATTTTTAGAGGGGCTCTTCTCTGCTGGTGAAGCAGCGTGTTGGGATCTGCATGGGTTTAATAGACTAGGCGGTAACTCGGTTTCTGAAGCTGTTGTCTCAGGTATGATTATTGGTGGCTACTTTGCAGACTACTGCGAGGCAAACAATACTGAAATTAAAACAGAAATTATCCATCAAGCTATAGAAAAAGAGGATAAATACCTAGACGAACTCCTCGCCAAAGAGGGCAGTGAAGATATTTTTGTTATCAAAAACAGAATGAAAGCCATTATGGATGAAAAGGTTGGTATCTTTAGAACTGGTGAACTCCTAGCAGAAGCTGTGACTGAGTTAGAAGAGCTGTACAAAAAGAGTCGAAATGTCAATGTTAAGGCAAAAGCAAAATACGCTAACCCTGAGCTAGACGAAGCGTATAGAGTTCCTAAAATGCTTAAACTTGCTCTTTGTGTAGCAAAAGGCGCACTTGATAGAACAGAGTCTAGAGGGGCTCACTACAGAGAGGATTTCCCTAAAAGAGATGACGCTAACTGGCTCAAAAGAACACTAACTCAGTGGAAATCTGAGAGTGATACTATGCCAACAGTTACCTACGAAGAACAAGACATTATGACTATGGAGATGCCTCCAGCATTTAGAGGTTACGGCGCTAAAGGCAACACTATTGAACACCCTGATAGTGCAAAAAGACAGCAAGAGGTTGACGAATTAAGAGAGAAACTAGAAGCTGAAGGTAAAGATAGAGTTGCCATCCAACAAGCAATTATGGCTTACAATCTACAACCTAAATATAAAGCTAGAAACGAAAGAGTGGGAGATAAGTAATGGGTAGAGAAGTTACATTAAAAATCTTAAGATACAATCCACAAGATCCGAGTGATAAACCTAGATTTGATGAGTACAAATTAGAAGAGACTCCAGGAATGAGTCTCTTTATTGCTCTTAACTTAATCAGAGAGAATCAAGACGCAACGCTTGCTTTTGACTTTGTATGTCGCGCTGGTATTTGCGGAAGTTGTGGTATGGTTGTTAACGGTAAACCTGCTCTTGCTTGTAGAACACTTGTTAATAACTTTGAAGAGGATGTTATTACAATTATGCCTATGGCTGCATTTAAGCTCATTAAAGACTTAAGCGTTGATACAGGAAACTGGATGAATGGAATGAGCAAAAGAGTAGAGAGCTGGGTTCACACCAATAAAGAGACTGATATCTCTAAAATCGAAGAGAAAATTGAGCCAGATGTAGCCGATGAAACATTTGAACTTGATAGATGTATTGAGTGTGGCATCTGCGTGGCTGCTTGTGGTACAAAGATCATGAGAGATGATTTTATTGGGGCAGTGGGACTTAATAGAGTTGCAAGATTTGACATTGATCCACATGACGAGAGAACAGCAGAAGACTACTATGAACTAGTTGGTGATGATGATGGAATTTTTGGCTGTATGACCCTCCTTGGATGTGAGGATAACTGCCCAAAACACTTGCCATTACAAACAAAAATTGCTTATCTTAGAAGAAAACTAGTTGAACAAAAGAGCGATAAATAATCAAGAAGGGGCGCCAAACGCCCCTTTGCTAGGATAGCAGATGAAACTAGAAGATGCCTTTTTTCAGATCTCACACAGAAAAGATCTTCATAAAACAACCAAAGAGAAAATTACCACTATCTCAAACAACATCGACACAAAAAGCCCCCACTTTTTAGAACTCTTCCCTATTTTTATCTCTTTAAATAGTAAAAATATTGAAGTATTCTACTCACTAACTATTGCTAAGGAGTTTACCCAGCTTCTTTTTGGAGTTGACTCCCTAAATAAAGAGGAGCTCACTTGTTATAAAACAGCTCTTTTATACGCTTTTTCTAAACGGCAAGAAAAGGATATAGACTCTTTATTGCAAAGCATTGAAACTTTGCAAAAGAAAAAGTTTATCTCAAAAGCGGATTATGTCTCTGTCAAAATTCTTTTGGACTCCTTTGTGGAAAAAAACAGTGAAGAGGCTGTTATACTCGATGAAAATTCCAGTGAAAAAGAGAAGTTTAGTCACAAACTCCACAAACTTTATTCTGCCATTGACGCTATTGCTAAAGCCAGTGGCAACAGTGACTTTAAAGAGAAGCTAGAATCAATTAAACAAAATAGTGCTAACTCTAGTTTCTCTATTGGTATTACAGGTGTAATGAACGCTGGTAAATCCACCATGCTCAACGCTATATTAGGTCGTGAGATCTTGGGCACCTCTGTTGTTCCTGAGACTGCTAATCTTACAGTGATTAAGCATAGCCAAACCGAGCATGCAAGGGTGAGCTTTTGGAAAGCCAACGAGTGGCAGGAGATTAAAGAAGAGGCAAAAACCAATGACTCACTCCGAGAGTTTGTAACCCAAAGCGAAGAGTTCTTTCAAGACTCCCTAGCAGAGTTTATTGACAAAAATGGAAAAAGCGTTGATATTCCAATCAACTCTCTAGCAAACTACACCTCTGCAAAACACTCTGATCTTAAATGCAATCTGGTGCGAAGTGTAGATCTTTTTACCAATTTGGAGTATGTAAAAAGTGGTGTAGAGATTGTAGACACCCCTGGCATTGATGATCCTGTATTGCAAAGAGAAGAGATTACAAAAGAGTACTTAAGAGAGTGTGATGTTTTAGTCCACCTTATGAATGCTAGCCAGTCAGCTACAGCAAAAGATATCGATTTTATTTTAGATGCCATTTTGTATCAAAACATCTCAAGATTGCTTATTGTAGTTACTAGGGTTGACACTATCTCCAAACAGGAACTCTCTGAGGTTATCAACTACACCAAAGACTCTATCAAGAGCCAACTTATCAAGGTGGATAAGTCCTCTTTAATAGACTCAATTTTAGAAAAACTAGAGTTTATTCCTCTTGCTGGAAAGATGGCTTTGCTCCACAGAACAGGTAAGGCAGAAGAGGCAATAACTAAGGGCTATAATTTAGAAAAAACAGGAATCTTAGAGGTGGAAAACTACCTCTCTGAGATTCTTTTTGGCCAAGACAATCCAAAAACAAAGCTCATTATCAGCTCCACTCTTGCAAAGGTTGAACAAGAGACCCACAAAAGAATTGCAGATGCTAAAAGACAGCTAGAGTCCCTAGAAAAGGGGGAGGAGAACCTCCAGAAAGAGCTTGCAAATCTAGAAAAAGAAAAAGCCGAAACCACTGCTTTGATGCAAAGCTTTCGACAAGACACTAGCGCTCTTCTTGAGGAGCTATTTGACTTTATCCACTCCCAAGATAACTTTTTTATTAATGAGCTCAACTACTTCTACAACAAATATCTTAAGAGAGTGGTTGATAATATTAATTACAAAGCCAAGAATAGAGAAAAACTTGATAGAGACACCATTAAATTTATGGTTGATTTTGGTATCAAAGATGCCCTTATTGATATTGCAAGAGATTACCGCTACATCATTCAAAAAAGATCTACAAACACTTGGGAGGACATTGCAGACAATGCTTTGGAGTTTCAGAAACAATCGGGCTTTGAGATTGTGTTTGAAAGAGCGTTCGAAGATCTTTTAAAAGAGAGTTTTATTCCAAGGTTTCTTACTAAAAATAGTAGCTCCTTAATCGAGCCTATTGAAGAAGTTGTTGGCAAAATAAATAGAAGAAATACCGATAAAACAGAAGCGCTCATAGAGCCACACATTACGGCAACTTTTAATGCTTTACGAATGAATCTCTTGGGCGCTAGAGACAGCTTTAAAGAGGAGTTCTTTTCTGTTTGCGAGCACTCTTTGCATCAGCCATTTACAACTATACAGAGCCAGCTAGATGCAAACGAGAGAAACATGAAAGACTCAATCGCACAACTTCGAGAGGGAAGTGTGGATATAGAAGATCTCAAAGAGGAGTTAGCCAAAGAGATGAGCCAGCTCACTCACAGCTTACACTCTATGGAGAGTGCCGATGACCTTATTTAATCAATTTTTACACTCTTTAGAGGAGTACCAGAACTCTCTACAGATAAAAGAGCAGCACGAGAAAGCAGAGGCTATAAAAGATAGCAAAGAGATCGAACAAGAGCTTAAAAAAGTCATCCGTCAAACCAAAGAGATCTTGCTTGATG
>JAABTA010000069.1 GCA_011390075.1 Helicobacteraceae bacterium
GATATCAATATCACCTACGAAGAGTGCGAGCTTGTAGATAAGATTGTGACAAGACTTAACTTTTTTGGTAAAAATGTAGAGGTGCAACTCCTTGATCACCATGGAAGCGGTCAAAGTCAATCAAAAACATTCAAATGGTATTTTTTAGACACTGCCAGATCAGCAACAAAGATCACATATGACTACTTTAGGAAAAACTACAAACCACTCAAACCACTGCATAGCTCAATGAAAGCCTATGTAGACGCTGTGAATGCCTATGATTTATGGAATATGGATGACAAGGGTTTTGAATTTGGCAAAGTTCTTAATAGAGCCTGTGTGGACTCAAGAGAGCTCAACCCTAATATCTTTCCTGTGGATAATTTTCAGTACAGAAAACATAACTTAGAAGCGTCGTTTGAGTATTTAGGGGAGGATAGGTATATAGATTTTGATGACGCTATTTTATCGGTTAAAAAAAGATTTTTAAGCAGTGATGGCACAAGAGATACAATTGATAATTTGGTGGCAAACTATATTCTTAGGCTTCTTAATCACAATAAAGAGAATATGACAATTCAGATGCAAGATTATAAAGGCATTCTAACCAATGCCATTGGCAATACCTCGGTACTTGGTAATGCATTTTTAAAAGATAATCCAGACTATGATTTTTTTATTGACATCGGGCATGGAGGTAATGTGAGCTTGCGTTCTGATGATAGGGTGGATGTGAGTCAGATTGCTTCAAGGTATTTTAATGGAGGAGGTCACCCTAATGCAGCCGGTGGAAGAGTGCAGGGGCTTAAAGAGATCTATATCTACTCCTCTTTAAAGAGGCAGATCGAGGATAGGTTTTGTTCTTAAAAGGAACTTAAAAACTTTATATAAAACATTTTGTTTATTGGTAATTGAATAAGTTTAGAGTAAATTACTTATAAGAAAAAATTAAATTAAAAAGGGGAGTCACTGTGGCTAATTCCTGTACAAAGAACTGTTTACAAGACGGAGAACAACCAGCAATATATTACAAAAAGAGATACTGGACTTTTGGGATTATTACTCTCATGTCCTTAATTATTCCATGGATTAAGATTAATGGAAATCATATTTTCTTACTATCATTTGATAAAAAAGAGTTGCACTTAATGGGGGTAGCTTTTGATACACAAGAGTTCTATCTTATGCCATTTCTTCTTATGCTACTCTTTCTTTTTGTCTTTTTTATTACTGTTTTAGGAGGTCGTGTTTGGTGTGGCTGGGCTTGTCCCCAAACAATTTTTAGAGTTATCTACAGAGATCTTATTCAAGGCGCTCTTTTAGGTATGAGAAAAAGAAGAAACAAACAAAAAGAGCCAGAAGGACAATTTGTCAAACGAGCTGTAGCTCTTGTGCTTTGGTCTATTTTGGCCTTTATTGCTGCTAGTAACTTTACATGGTATTTTGTGCCACCTGAGGACTATCTTGCCTACATGCAAAATCCAGCAGACCATCCCATTTTGGTAGGAATAATTGCAATTATTACAGGGTTTTTAATTTACGATGTTATTAAGCTCAAAGAGGACTTTTGTGGCTATATCTGCCCCTATGTACGGATCCAGTCAGCGCTGTATGACCACGACACTATCTATACTATTTATGATGAAAAAAGAGGTGGGAAAGTGTTTGATGGCGACACAAAGCTATGGAAAAAACCACCAAACGAAGAGGATGAGTGCACGGGTTGTGAAGCGTGTGTGACTGTGTGCCCGACGCATATTGATATTAGAAAAGGGATGCAGTTTGAGTGTATTAACTGTCTTGAGTGTGCAGATGCCTGTTCTAAAGTGATGGGCAAACTAGGGAAGAAAAGCTTAATTAATTGGGAGTCTAACAGATCGTATTACGACAGCGAGCCAACCCAATTTTTTAGGTTTAAAATACTTGGTTACCTTGGAGTTATGCTAGCTGTGACTATTGCGCTTATTATTATGGGATCTAACAAAGAGACTATGCTTTTAAATATTAATAAATCCAACAAGATCTATACAATCAAAGATGATATGGTGAATAACGACTATGTCTTTTTGTTTACAAATACTGATAACAAAGCCCACAAGTTCTACTTTGAGATTGAGGGTACAAGCGGTATCAAGATCTTACGACCAAAACGAGAATTTACTGTTTTTCCTGATCAGAAACTCAAAAAGATTGTTGTTTTAGGAACAACAAAAAAGGTTGGCACCAATGAGAAAACCTACACAAAAATTCCTCTTACAATAAGAGCGTATGCTGTGGATAAGAAAAAAGAGATCTTTGTTGAGAGAAACACCGTGTTTGTCTATCCACCACTTAGTGAAGTAAAGTAAATTAATTTTGGTACAATTACCTCAAAAAAATATGAGGTAATTGTTTATGTCTGAATTTTTATTAAATCTGGAGATGTCACTGACTCAGTTTTTTGTGACAGCTCCTTTTGTTGTGAGTTTCCTAGCTGGTATTCTTACTTTTCTCTCTCCATGTGTTTTGCCGATGATTCCAGCGTATCTCTCCTATATTTCAGGACTCTCTATTAATGAACTGACCCACCAAGAGAAGCTAGACTTTCAAGGAAAACTAAAGATCATAAGAACCTCGCTGATGTTTGTTCTTGGGTTTGCCACTGTTTTTGTAGCTTTAGGGGTGCTCTCCGATACATTTTTAGGCACAGCGCTTAACTCTGATGCTGCAAAGATTATTGGGGGTTTGATTATTATCATATTTGGTCTGCATACAATGCATGTTATTCGTATCTCTTTTTTAAATTTACAAGCCCAATCAAACTTTGGTGGAGGCAAAGGATTTTTTGCTCCTTTCCTTCTAGGGCTTAGCTTCTCCCTTGGTTGGTCTCCTTGTGTGGGTCCAATTTTAGGATCTATTTTTATGATGTCAGCACAAGAGAGTGGCAAAGCTGGTCTGCTTATGGGGGTGTACGCTTTAGGTTTAGGGGTGCCTTTTGTGCTCTCTGCACTACTGACGGCAAATGCTATTAATTTGATGAATAAAATTAAAAAACATTTCCTTATGATTGAGAGAGTAGCGGGTGTGCTTCTTATTCTTATTGGTGGCTCGATTGCCTATAGTGGAATGTAGTATATGAAAGCAAAAGATGGGTTTGAGATAGGAAAAATAAAGCAGAGAAAATTTAGCCTTTTGGGCAATTTTCTTAACTCTTGGAATGGTCTTATAGAGGTGAGCAAAAACGAAAAACCGATGCAAGCTGAGCTTATGATGCTGGCTGTGGGAACCCTTGTGGTCATCTTTTTGGAGATGGGGTTGATTTTTAAACTTATTCTCTTTACCTCTTTGTTTTTCCCTCTGTTTGCTGAGCTTGTCAATAGCGCTATTGAGAGGGTGGTAGATCTTGTGACAACGGAGTATCACACATTGGCAAAACATGCTAAAGACGCTGCTTCTGCGGCTGTGCTTCTCTCTTTGGTTATAACAGCCCTTGTTTGGGTCACTGTTCTCTATTATGTCTATATGAAAGTGTAAGATGGTATTAAAAAATTGTTCTATTATTGATTGCAACCGAGAGTTTCAAGGCGATATTCGCATAACAGACACACACATTGCCAAAATTGAGAGAGAGCTTGTGCCACAAAAGAGTGAAAAAGTGATAGATATTCAAGGCAAACTTGTCATTCCAGGGGCGATTGATCTTGGATTTCATATTAATAATATTGCTTCAAAAAAGGTGGAGTCTTTTGAAGAGGCCATTGGTAGTACCTTTGCAGGAGGCATTACCACAGTACTTATTCAGCCTAGTGATGATCAAAAAATTGACAATGAGTCTACCTCCTCTTTTGTTCATCTTAAAGCAAGATCTAGTGGGTTTAGCAATGTATTAGTGGCAGGCAATGCAACAACTGATGGCAATCTTAATGATATAGCCATTATGTTTCAATCTGGTATTAGCGCTGTTTCGATTGATTCGCTAGAAGATTCCAATCTTTTAAGAAGAGCTTTAGAGTACACAAAAATGGAGCAAGAGCCACTGCTAGTAAGTCCAAAAAATAGTGCATTAGAGTCTGCAGGAGTGATCCATGATGGAGAGATCTCTGCCACACTTGGACTTCCTGGACTTCCCGGTTTTTCTGAGAGTAGCGAGGTTGCTAAAGTAGCAGAGATGGCAAACGCCTTAGAAGCAAGTGTGCTTTTAAACTACATCTCCTCAAAAAGATCTCTAGAGATCCTTCAAGAGCTGAAGCCAAAAGGGAAAATACACGCTTGTGTACCTTTGGTGAATCTCTTTATGAGCGATGAGGCGTGTAGATCTTTTAATACAATTAACAAAACCTTTCCACCTCTTAGAGGCAAAGAGGATATGCAAGCGCTTATTGAAGCTATCAAAAGCAGGGTAGTCGATGTTATCTGTAGTAATCACTTCTCTAGAAGTTATGTCTCAAAAGATGTCCCCTTTGAGGAGGCAAGTTTTGGTTTGGCTGTTTCTGCCATCTATCTGCCTTTGCTCTATACCCACCTTATAGCAACCAAAGTTCTTTCTTGGAGCGATGTTCTCTACGCAACTTCAAAAGCTCCTGCTTCGATTTTTGGGCTTACCAAGGGAGAGATACAAGAGGGGTTTGACGCAGATCTAGTGGTGTTTGATCCAGACAAAACCCAAGCGGTCTCTTTGGATCTTTTCCACTCTAAGAGTATTGGCAATGTGTGTCAGTTTGCAGAAGAGATCCAAGGGAGTGTAGAGAGGGTTTTTATTGGTGGCAAGGAAGTTCTAGGATAATTTTAAGCCCCTTTTCGGTGTTTTGTGCACCGACTGTTCCACCCATTTTGTTCTCTATTGTCTCTTTAACACTAAACATCCCCATACCCACACCGTCACTTTTAAATTTTGTTGTGAAATAGGGATCAAAAATTTTCCCTAAGATCTCAGGTTCTGCTCCACCTAAGTTATCAGAGATCTCAATCCCTACAGATTTCTTGTTTACAAAAGATTCAATAACGACTGTAGGGGTTTTTGTTGGGCGGATTCTTACGATATCTCTTGCGTTGGTAAGAATATTGATAAAACTCTGTGCCAACTCATTCTCATTTCCATACACCTTAAGAGTCTTCTCAATATTATTATGCACCACAATACCTTTCTCTTTTAAGGAGTAGCCAATAAGATCAAGAGCTTTTGTGAGTGAGTTGTGGATAGCAAACTGATTATGGACAGTTGTCTGCTCATAAAAAGAGGTAAATTTACTCACCACTGTTGAGAGTTTATCTAAGATTGCTAAGATTTGCTTAGAGGAGTCATCCACTCTTTTTTTGGAAAGCTCCTCATACTGATTCAGATCGGAGTTTTCTTGCACGATGAGTCCAATGGCATTGAGAGGCTGTCTCCATTGATGGGCTATATTAATTAAGAGTTCCCCCATAGCACTTCTTCGTGACTGTTCGTGGAGAATTTTTTGGTTTTCAATATTTTTTGAGACCTCACTCTGCACTCTTTTGGAAAGATCCCTGTTGAGATCTTTGAGGTTGTTTTCTGCAATTATCTGTTTGGTAATATCTTTGCCAGTGGCAAGAAAGTTGATAATTGTGCCACTACTGTTATAAAGTGGGGCAATGGTTTTAAGTTCGTAATAGATTTGGCCATTTTTCTTTCTATTAGTCAAGGTGTTTTTATAGACTTTTCCGGAAGTTATTGTTTTCCAAAGCTTGCTATAAAACTCGTTTGAGTGTGTATTAGAGCTTATGATAGTGTGTCTTTTTCCAATCACCTCTTCTTTAGAGTATCCGCTTTGATCAAAAAAGGCTTTATTGGCATAGAGAATAAAGCCATCAGTATCAGTAATTGTAATGCTATCCGCACTCTGATTTACAGCT
>JAABTA010000070.1 GCA_011390075.1 Helicobacteraceae bacterium
GGAGTAGTGGAGAAACTAGAAGATATAGGGATACCTTGTAATCATACAGGGGAACTTTTAAACGAAGCTTTGCAAAACGATAAGCAGTGGGCAACCCTAACCGTATAAAAAAGTTGGAATCTAAAGCGATACAAAATATAAAAGATATCAGCAAAGAATTAGGGCTAATACAATGATAAGGAGATGCGAGTTGAGTCGCACAAGAGTGAGATGATCAAAATAGACATACATAAAAAACTACACGGCGCTAGTGGGGAGATGGATCTGCGAGTCGATCTCGTAATAGAACAAGGAGATTTTCTAGCTTTAGCAGGGCAAAGTGGCAGTGGGAAAACCACACTTTTACGAATTCTTGCTGGGCTTGAAGAGGCACAGGGGACATTACAAGTGGGCGATGAGATCTGGCAAAATACAAAAACTTATCTCAAGCCTCAACATAGGCGTATTGGGTTTGTGTTTCAGGAGTATGCCCTGTTTCCAAATATGAGCGTAGAGCAAAATCTTTTGTATGTGAAAAAGGACAAAGAGTTGTGTGAACACTTGCTTGACATCACAGGTCTTTATGAGCTAAGAGAGCGTCTTCCAAACACCCTTAGTGGGGGGCAGCAACAAAGGGTGAGCCTTTGCCGGGCTATGATGAACCGACCAAAACTGTTGCTGATGGACGAGCCACTCTCTGCTCTTGATCCAACCCTTCGCACTAAGTTGCAAAAGGAGATCTTGATGCTCCACCGTGAGTTTGATACCACAACGATGATGGTAAGTCATGACCCCAGTGAGATCTATAGACTTAGCAATCGTGTTGTGGTGTTGCACTTGGGAAGTATTATTAAAGATGGGAGTGCTAAAGAGGTGCTTTTACAAACAAACGGTTCTCAAAAATTCTCTTTTGAGGGGGAGCTTTTGGATATTGTCAAGGTGGATGTGATCTTTGTAGCCATCGTATCTATCGGGCAACAACTTGTGGAGATTGTGGTGAGCGAGGAGGAGAGAGGCAATCTAGAAATAGGGCAAGTGGTGCGAGTGGGCACTAAGGCGTTTAGCCCTGTTATAAGAGGATAATTGGGTATATAATCACTATTAATGTATAATCACGCAAATTTTTTTAAGGTAGATAATTTGAACATTAGAAACATCGCAGTAATTGCCCACGTGGACCATGGTAAGACAACACTAGTTGATGGTCTGTTGCAACAATCAGGTATCTTTAAATCTCATGAAGAGGTTCAAGAAAGAGTTATGGATAGTAATGATCTAGAAAAAGAGAGAGGTATTACTATTTTGTCTAAAAACACAGCTATAGAGTATAAAGATTTTAAAATCAATATCATAGACACCCCAGGACACGCCGACTTTGGTGGCGAGGTTGAGAGGGTGCTTAAGATGGTTGATGGAGTTTTGCTTTTGGTGGACGCTCAAGAGGGCGTAATGCCTCAGACTAAGTTTGTTGTAAAAAAAGCAGTGAGCCTAGGACTAAGACCCATTGTTGTTATTAACAAAATTGATAAACCAGCAGGAGAGCCAGATGCTAAGGTAGATGAGGTGTTTGACCTTCTTTCTGAGATGGACGCTTCTGAAGAGCAACTAGATTTTCCTGTAATTTACGCAGCGGCTAGAGATGGCTACGCAAAATACGAACTTGATGATGACAGCGAAAACCTAGAGCCACTTTTTGAGACAATTATCAAAGAGGTTCCAGCACCAACAGGTAGCGCTGATGCTCCAGAACAAGCACAAGTGTTCACACTCGATTATGACAACTATGTAGGCAAAATTGGTATCACAAGAGTCTTTAATGGAGTACTCAAAAAAGGTGCTACCTATCAGCTAGTTAAAGCTGATGGAGAAAAGCTCAGTGGAAGAATTACTAAACTCATTGGTTTTAGTGGTTTAGCGAGAATGGAAGTAGAGAGTGTGCAAGCTGGAGATATCTGTGCTATTGCAGGATTTGAGACAATTGATGTGGGAGACTCCATTGTTGATCCAAACAATCCAATGCCTCTTGATCCTCTTCATATCGAAGAGCCAACTCTCTCGGTTGTTTTTAGCGTGAATGACTCTCCTTTAGCAGGTTTAGAGGGTAAGCATGTCACTTCTAACAAACTAAAAGACAGACTCTATAAAGAGATGCAGACAAATATTGCCATGAAGTTAGAGGAGATAGGCGAGGGGAAATTTAAGGTCTCAGGTCGTGGCGAGCTTCAGATTACAATCTTAGCTGAGAATATGAGAAGAGAGGGGTTTGAATTTTCAATTTCAAGACCAGAAGTGATTATCAAAATGGTTGAAGGCGTGAAATGCGAGCCATTTGAACACCTTGTTGTGGATGTTCCAGAAGATTTTAGTGGAGCTGTTATAGAAAAGCTTGGCAAAAGAAAAGCCGAGATGAGAACAATGGTCCCAATGGGTGTTGGGCAGACAAGAATGGAGTTTGAAATTCCAGCAAGAGGGCTGATTGGTCTAAGAACGCAGTTTCTAACAGATACAAAAGGTGAGGGTGTTATGAACCACTCCTTTTTGGAGTTTAGACCCTTTAGTGGCACTGTAGAGAGCAGAACACCAGGGGCGTTAGTCTCTATGGAAAATGGGGAAGCTTTAGGATATTCACTCTTTAACCTTCAAGAAAGAGGCGATCTTTTTATCTCTCCACAAACAAAAGTCTATGCAGGTATGGTTATTGGAGAAAATGCAAGACCTAATGATCTAGATGTCAATCCAATCAAAGGGAAGCAACTCTCTAATGTAAGAAGTAGTGGGGCTGATGACGCTATTAAACTTGTGCCACCAAGAGATCTTAATTTAGAGCTTGCTTTAGAGTGGATAGAAGATGATGAGCTAGTGGAAGTAACACCTACTAGCGTTAGAATTAGAAAAAAACTACTCGATCCAACCCAGAGAAAACGAGCCAAAAAGTAACCTAGGGTAGCATAAGCTACCCTTATATTTTAGAAATTGTAACAAGGCAAGGATGTGACCTATCAAAGAAGATATGAACAAAAACAGCTCCATTTAACTGAGCCAAATTTTTTAAGAGAGAAGTTCCAGCTTCCTAGAGAGACAGAAATACGGATTTTTGATAGGCTCTCTTATCTATACAGTGATGTTACCGCTGACTCTTACTTTCCTGAACTCCTAAGAGTAATGCAAGTGTACTATGCATACAAAACAGACAGAATGATAGAACAAGATAAGTTTTATGATGAGCTAGAGCGGTTTAACCAAGAAGATATTATCTTAATTGCTTATGGGGATATTATTAAAGATGAAAATGAGAGCTCACTCATAACTCTTTCTAAGTTTTTTGGTAAGTATTTAGAGGGGGTGATCAATACTCTGCATATTCTCCCTTTTTTCCCCTACACCTCCGATAGAGGATTTTCTGTTATTGATTTTGAAAGTGTCGATCCAAGCCTTGGCACTTGGGAGGATGTGGCTGATCTAGAGAAAAGATACAATCTTATGTTCGATGGTGTGATTAACCATGTCTCATCTAAGAGCAGATGGTTTCTTGAGTTTTTAAATCAAAATCCTGAATATGAGGACTTTTTTGTCTCTTTTAAATCCTATGATGAGCTGACAGAAGCTGATAGAAAACTCATCTTCCGACCAAGAACGAGTGATATTCTCACCCCTTATGAGACCCTCAATGGAAAAAGATATGTCTGGACTACATTCTCCAATGATCAGATAGATCTTAATTACAAAAATCCAAAAGTACTGTTAAAAGTTATTGAGATCCTTCTTACTTATGTACGAAGAGGGGCAGATATTTTAAGGTTAGATGCAATTACCTATCTCTGGACAGAGGTTGGTACCTCTTGTGTTTCTCTAAGACAGACCCATGAGGTTGTAAAACTTTTGCGAGATATTATTGGTGCAGTAGCCCCTCATGTCACACTGATTACAGAGACAAATGTACCTCATCAAGAGAATATCTCCTATTTTGGTAATGGACATGATGAGGCACACATGGTGTATAACTTCTCTTTGCCACCTCTTGTGCTCTATAGCTTTTATGAGGAGAATACTTTTATATTAAGTGATTGGCTAGAAAACCTAGAGTACAAAGGTGAGACAGCTCACTACTTTAATTTTCTAGACTCCCACGATGGAATTGGACTTATGGGAGCTAGAGGCATTTTAAGTGATGAACAGATAGATGCGATAGTGGCAACAGCTGTGACAAAGCATGGAGCGTTTGTCTCTAGTAAAGCTAGGCGTGAAGGAGGAGAGCGACCTTATGAGATTAACTCAACATGGTTTAGTGCAATAGTAGAAGAGAAAAGTAATTTTAATATAGACCTACAAGTAAAAAAGTTTTTAGCCTCTCGCTCTATTGCCATATCTATTAAAGGCGTTCCTGGAATATATTTCCATTCCCTCTTAGGCACAAAAAACGATATAGATGCTGTCTATTTAACTAATAAAAAAAGAGACATTAATAGAAAAGTTGTTTGGTACAAAGCATTGGTTGAAGAATTTAGCAATGAACAAGCGCTCATTCACAAGTTAAATACCAGCCAAATGCAGCTTCTTAAAAAAAGAATTAGCCAGCGAGCTTTTCACCCAAGATCGGCGCAAAAGATCTTAAAAATCTCTCCTAAGCTTTTTTCGATAGTGCGAATTACCCCTGAAAATGATGAGGTGATTCTTTGTTTAACGAATGTTTCTCATAGTAGTTTTTCAATAGCCATTGAGAGAGAACTGCTTCCTTCTCACAGTACCCTCTGGCAAGATATATTAAATGATAAAGAGTACAAAATCAAAGACCAACAACTAGAAGTCTATTTTACTGCTTATGATATTATTTGGCTTAAAGCAACAAAGAGTTAACTTTTTGTTTACCTACTAGATCTATACTTCTTTTACAAATAAAAACTTATGAGTAGGAGAAAATATATGAAGAAGCTTTTACCACTTTTGCTTGCAGTGAGTATAGTTTTAGTAGCTGAAAAAATTGAGATAACTAATAAGAGTTATGAGAGGGTCAATCCATCAGATCTTAACTCTATTATTTCATACTCAAATGTTCTTAGTAAAGTGAAAGACTCGGTTGTCAATATCTCTACACAAAAAGTATCAACAGCAAGAGCCATGAACCCACTGTTTAATGATCCCTTTTTTAGACAGTTCTTTAATGGACAAAGCAATGGTATTCCTCAAGAGAGAATTGAGAGATCTTTAGGAAGCGGTGTGATTGTCACAAGTGATGGTTATATTGTTACTAATAATCATGTGGTAGAGGGCTCTAGCAAAGTAATAGTCAATCTTCCTGGAAAAACCAAAGATTACGAAGCAAAGGTAATTGGCACCGATCCTAAAAGTGATTTAGCGGTTATTAAGATTGAGGGAGAAGGTTTCCAAGCTGTTCAGTTTTTTGATTCGGAACAACTAGAGGTTGGAGATATGGTTTTTGCTATGGGGAATCCTTTTGGTGTAGGAGAGACCATTACTTCTGGAATTGTCTCGGCAAAAAATAGAAATGCTGTTGGAATTAATGAGTATGAAGATTTTATTCAAACAGATGCGCCTATCAATCCAGGCAATTCAGGAGGCGCACTTATTAACTCTTTAGGGCTTTTAGTTGGCATTAATAGTGCAATTTTGACAAAAAGTGGTGGCAACAATGGCATTGGCTTCTCTATTCCATCAAATATGGTCGCAAAAGTTGCCAACTCTTTGATAGAGAAGGGCTCTTTTGAAAGAGCGTGGCTTGGTGTGAGTATCGGTAGCCTTACTAGTGATTTGGCCGAGTATTATGGTAAAGATTATGGGGTGGTTCTAACCACTGTACGCAAGGACTCTCCAGCAGAT
>JAABTA010000071.1 GCA_011390075.1 Helicobacteraceae bacterium
TAGGTTCATTTTTATACCTATCGTAATAAATAGAATAGTTTTTCAATTTTTAACAATACAAATATCAAGATCGCCTCTTTTATCTTTTAAGCCAAATTATAACAAAAGTTAGTTCAAAGAAGATATCCTGGAATTTTAAACGCGGTATATCAAAATTCTCTCAATAGAGCAGATAAAATCTCTAGATTTTCTGCAATATCATCTACTAATAATACCGTCGCATCTTCTCTCAACTTTATATCTCCTTTTTGTGCAAGTAATCTTTATTCAATAGCTAATACCCTTATGAAAGTTTTGGACTATCCACATACCCTCTTACAACACGAAAAAGCTCCTCTTTATCAATAGGTTTGCCTAGATGGTCATTCATCCCTGCTTCAATTACTTTCTCTCTATCTTCTACCATTGCAGCTGCTGTAAGGGCTACTATTGGAATCTCTTTGCTATGTTTTCTAATCTCTTTTGTGGCTTCATAGCCACTCATTACTGGCATTTGAAGATCCATTAAGATAATATGATATCTCTTCTTATCTTCCAAAAACTTCTCCACACCCTCTTTTCCGTTTGAGGCTATGCTTACAGTTGCGCCAATGCCTTCTAGCATCATCTTAGCTACTAATTGGTTGACCTCATTGTCCTCTACTAAAAGCACCTCCAAATTACCTAAGAGATCTTTTGCTACCTCTTCATCTTTCAAAGTAGCTACAACCTCTTCTTTGTCCCAACTCTTGACATCCACCTCAAGAGTAAAACGCACTTGTGTACCAGCATCTAGTTTACTTTTTACCTCTATCTCTCCTCCAAAGGCTTCAACGATTCTTTTGGTAATAACAAGACCTAAACCAGTGCCTCCATGCTTACGAGTCGTAGAGCTATCGGCTTGTGTGAATGGGTTAAATAACTTTTGAATCTGCTCTTTGCTCATGCCTATACCTGTATCCTCAACACAAAAAGAGAGGAGTGCCCTAGAAGAGTCTAATCTTTTTTCTAAAAAGGCTGAGACCTTAACCTCTCCACTTTGAGTAAATTTGATGCCGTTGGATGCTAGATTAATGAGTACTTGAGTGAGTCTGAGTTCATCTCCAAAAAAAGAGGCAGGAAGATGAGGATCTTCATAGAGTACAAACTCTATTCCTTTCTCTTTTGCTTTCTCTTCAAACATCACCCAAAGCTGGGAGCTAATGCTGTTAAAACAAACTGGCTCATACTCAAGCTCTAGCTTGCCAGCTTCTATTTTAGAGTAGTCTAGTATGTCGTTAATAATGCCTAAAAGAATTTTAGAAGAGCTATTAATCTTTTCTACAAGATCTTTTTCTCTCTCTTTAAGATCCATATCATAAAGCACTTGACTCAACCCAATAACAGCATTCATAGGGGTGCGTATCTCATGGGACATATTGGCCAAAAATTCCGATTTTGCTCTGCTGGCCTCTTCGGCTTTTACCTTAGCCTCTTCTAAATCTCTTTGAGCTTTTTTCTGTTCTGTTATATCTTGATGGGTGCCACTCATAACCAAAGGTTTACCATGATCATCATATTGAGAGATCTTTCCTCTATCTAAAACCCAAATCCAAGAGCCATCTTTGTGCTTCATTCTTGACTCACACTCATAGTAATCGCTTTTACCCTCAAGGTGTTTTTGGATAAGTTCACCACTTTTTTCTAGATCTTTAGGGTGAGCCGCACTCATCCATGTCTCTATGGATGCAGGTGATAACTCCTCTAAGGTGTAACCTATCATCTGTGCCCATCTCTCATTAAAAGTGGTCTCTCCTGTTTGGATATTCCACTCCCATGTCCCCACATGTGTTCCCTCTAAAATATTAAAAAAACTTCTTCTTT
This sequence comes from Helicobacteraceae bacterium, assembly GCA_011390075.1. GTDB lineage: Bacteria > Campylobacterota > Campylobacteria > Campylobacterales > SZUA-545 > JAABTA01. Next base: position 1,843 of record JAABTA010000071.1, read on the forward strand.
GAGACTGGATCTCTTCTATATTATGCAATAGTGACCTTCTTGCGTGCTCAAAGCTTTTTCCTAACTTGCCAATCTCATCATCTGCCTGCCACAAAAAGCTCTTTTCTAATCTATTTTGAGAAAGCTCTTGTGCTTGCACTGAGAGCCTATGAATTGGTGAAATAATCTTTTTATACAGAGCAATCAACAAAAGAAGAAGAGTCATCATAAACTGAAAAACAAACAACCCAACATAGCCACCTATCTCCTTTTGCACCTCCTCTTGCATTACAAAATCTGAAACTCCAATTGCAAATTTGCCAATGAGCTTTTCATCATTATAGATATTCTCTTCGTGGACAATTACACTCCCTTTTTTATTCTCATGTTTAATATCAATAAAAAGTTCTTCTGTCTGCACATCTTTCACTTCAATAAAAACCAACCGCTCATCCTCTAGAATTGGCTCAAGAGCACTCATAGCACTATCTACCCGAAGTTCCCAAAGAGGAACAGCAAGAGAGGAGGCAAGAAGTTTACCCATGCTTTTTGTAAATTTCTCTACCTCTTGCATTCGCTCCTGCTTCTCTACTTTAATAAATATATACCCAGAAACCAGTGTTGGCACAAGAAGTGCAACAAAAAGTACAACAGCTACAAAGCTTGTGAGTTTAAGATCTCTAATTTTTTGTATCATGCTCTATTCTTCTAAGCTCCCTATTGATAGCTTTTTCTATAGCACCACTTTTTTTCAATTTTAAAAAAGAGTCTTGCCATTTTTTTACAATACTCTTATCGGTGCCTTTTGAGATAGCAATATAGAGTGGATATTCAAAAACAAGCACTCCAGTATTTTCAAAATCACTCTTTGCAAACCCCTCCAAAAGAGCTTTATATGTAAAAAAATACTCACTCACTGTCAAAAGATCTGATCTGCCTTTTTTTAAACTTTTAAAATCAGCCATACTCCTTGAGAGAGTAGAGAGATTAGAAAACCCTAGCTCAGCTAAGGTCATATGTGCGGCATTAGTGGTTGGTCCCGCATCAATAGTTCCTACTTTTTTGGCATCCTCTAGGCTCTCTACTTCTAATGCATTACTACTACTTTTAAAAAGATAGACTCTATCTTGCACAATTGGTCCAATCCAAAAAAAGAGTTCCTCTCTTTGCTTGGTCCTAGCTGTTGTATACAGAATGTGATTTTTTCTCTCTAGAGCACTCTTATACGCCCTATTCCAAGGAACAATCTCTATTACATCACTATTGTTGATATCATTTTGAATGAGCTTTACAATTTTGGTAGTTATCCCTACAATATTGCCACCCTCTTGGTAGTTCCATGGAGGATGATTTTCTGTATAGATAGTCAGTTGATGGCCTTGCATAATCACTACTACCAAGGAAAAAAGTAGCAATTTTCTCACGAACCTTCCTTTTGGATATATTTTTTATAAATGGCTCTATACTCTCCGTTTTTTCGTAACTTTTCAAGCTCATCTTGCCACCTTTTAACTTCGCTATCACTAAATGCTTTGTTAAATCCAATACATAGTTCTGTGCTGTATAACTTTAGCTTTGACTGCTCTACTTTGCTAATGTCAAGATCTAAGGCATATACTGAAAAAGGAGCTGCTACAAAGGTGTCAATTTTGCCACTTAAGAGTTTCTGCACCATCACTTTAGTTGAGGAGGAGTAGTCCAAATCTTTAAACCCTTGTTGGACAAGATATTTATGAGATCCAAAATCTTGCACCACTCCTATAGTATGACTCTTTAGATCTTTAAGAGAGTTAAGCTCCAAACCCCTACCCTTCTTTACAAAAAAGAAGACCTGAGCTTCGCTTACAGGACAGGCAAATTTATACTTTTTAGCTCTCTCTTTAGTATAGGACATAGAAAAAAGTGCTGCTCTTTCATTTGTTTCTAAAATATTAAGTGCCCTCGACCAAGGATAGACTCTTATGGTTTTATCTTCATATCCTAAATTTGTAAGTACCTTTTCTACCACCTCCGTACCAACCCCCTTAAGCTCACCTTTTTCAAGGTAGTTGTAGGGCTTTAGATCCTCTGTCATAAGGAACAGATCTTTTCCATACATAGAGATCATCACTGACACAATTAGAACTACTATTCTCATATCTCACTCCCCCCTATAAAATCTTAGCTCATCTTTACCCTATTTCTTCCGCTTTTCTTGGAGTCATACAAAAGATCATCTGCCTCTTTATAGATGGTATCCATATCTTTTGTCTCCTCTGCACTTTTGCACACAAGTCCCATAGATGCAGTAATATACTTGCTTGCACTGTTATGTTCGTGGGGAATTTTTAGAGACTCAATACTCTCTCTTACACTCTGTGCAAAAGCAAAAGCCTTCTCTTTGCTTTCGGCTTTATAGACAATTCCGAACTCTTCTCCACCAAGTCTAAAGGCTCTGTCGTCTGCTTCTTTAAGAATCTCTTTCAAACAAGTAGCAAACGCTTTTAAGACATCGTCACCCATTTGGTGTCCATAGTTGTCGTTATACTGTTTAAAGTGATCAATATCCATAAGCAAAAAGCAGACAAGCGTGTCGTCTCTTTTGCCCCTCTCTAGAGTTTTTGGGAAAGTTTCATTAAAGTGTCTTCTATTAAAAATGCGAGTTAGCCCATCGGTAATTGAGATCTCTTCGACTCTTTTTTTATCGGTAATATCTTGTCTAATAGCGGTGTAGCCAACCCTTTGCTGCTGCTCATAGATAGGATAGATCTTGGCTTGCACCCAGTAGTGCCCACCATCTTTTTTTAAGTTTTTAATCTCTCCTTCCCATGTTTTTCCAGCAACCACAGTCTCCCATAGCTCTTCATAGACTTTTTCATTAAAATCGGGGTGTCTCACAATGCGGTGGTTTTTTCCTAGGAGCTCCTCTTTGGAGTATCCACTAATATCGCAAAAAGCTTGGGATACATAGGTGATGTTGCCATCTAGATCGGTGCTTGAGGTGATGACATTCTCATCAACAAGTTGGATATACTCTTTGAGCTTCTCATTTTTCCGAAAAAGCTCCTCTCTTTTTTGTTTGAGCTGAATATGCACTTTTACTCTTGCTAACACAATAGAAGCATGAAAAGGCTTGGCAATATAGTCAACAGCCCCAAGATGAAAGCCCCTCTTTTCATCCTCTACAGAGGTGCTTCCTGTGATAAAGATTATAGGAATATGTTTGGTTTGAGGATTGTCACTAAGGGCTTGGCACACCTCATAACCATCCATCTCAGGCATGAGCACATCCAATAAAACAAGGTCAATCCCCCCTTGCTGGACAACTTCTAGAGCTCTTTTGCCATTTTTTGCCACCTTAAGATTATAACTCTGTTTTAAAAACTCGCTCAAAACTGCAATATTTGATTGCATATCATCAACAATTAAAATCGTTGGCTCTAATTTATTATTTGCTAGATGCATTTTTCCCTCATTTGTACCAATTTTTTATAATTTCTAACGCTACTTCATACTCAAAATCTTCCAAGAGACCTACAAGTTTCTCCACCTCTTCTTGAGCAAATCGTTCCTTTAGATTATATCGTAAAGACTCAATCTCTTTCTCCTCTATCAGCGAGCCACCCTCTAAAGATGTTTGCACCCTTGCGAGGAGGCTCTCTATATCCTCTTTCGTGCCCTTTTGCTCATCCTTATAACTCTTTTCTTTCTGTTTTTCTAGCTCCTGCTTTAAGCGAGAGAGGGCCTCTTTAAAATCTTTTAGCATCTCACTAGAGATCTCTTTGTGCTCTTTATATGCGCTATCAATTTTTTGACACTCTAAAGCCACTTCGTTAGCTCCTAAGTTGCCACTGACACCTTTAAGGGCGTGTATAAGCGAGGGAGCCCCCTCTTTTTTGCTCTCAATTTGCTCTACAATGTCTTGAGATCGGAAGAG
>JAABTA010000006.1 GCA_011390075.1 Helicobacteraceae bacterium
TACTCTCCAAAAGAGGATAATCCTTGGCTGGTTTACAGCAAGATTTAAAAGAGTCTTCATACATAATGGCCGAATTTCTAATAGCCTCGCCAGCTTTTTCAATCGCTTCTGCTAGCTCTATCTCATCAATCTCAACATCCTCTTGGGTGACTAAAAGCTCAGGAGTGGCAGCACCCATTGTAGGATCTATTGCAAACTCCTCAACCGCTGCATAATTTACATTAGATTTTGCCTGCATCTCAATCATCAAGAGCTCCTCCGCACTTCCTGCCACAAAAAGATCTAGGTTAGAGTTTGCCTGTTCTTGCAAATCTGGATTGACCACAAGCTCTCCATCAATTTTTCCAATGCGCACACAAGCAACATTTTTGTTGACAGGAAGTGGCGAGGTGTACAAAGCTGCATTGGCAGCAAGAAGAGCCAACCTTTGAAGATCTGAGTTCTCTCCCACACTTAAAACCATCACACTAAGTACCACAGGATAGTTAAACCCTTTTGGAAACAGTGGTCTTATGGTTCTATCAATCATTCTAGAGGTTAGCGTTTCAAACTCACTAGGTTTGCTCTCTCTTTTAAAAAATCCCCCTGGAATTTTTCCAGCTGCATAGGTTTTTTCGATGTAGTTAACGGTAAGTGGTAAAAAATCTTCCGTTACAGGACTTGTCTCATCAGCTGAAATGGCAGCTAAGATAACGCTATCACCTGATCTTAGCACAACCGATCCATCTGCTTGCTTCGCCATTTTACCAAACTCATAAACTTCTGTCTGTCCATGAAGATCTAAGTTAAAAATTTTGTGTTCCATTGTTTTGCCTTTGTTGTTTTACTACAAATGAGCTACTTATCAATGAAGTTCTAACCAAGAAGCCTTTTTTTAAAAAAACTTCTCTATTAGAACTTGTAGCTTTAAGTAGCTTCATGTAGCTTTGTAAAAAATAGCATCTATTTTTTACAAAGCTACACCCCAAAGATCTCTCATCTTGTTTTATAGTAGTGGCTTGATGAGACATAGTTCTCTACTTGGTGTACAAAATAGACATCATCTACAATTTTAGAAAGCTCTATTAAAACACTTTTAGGAATCACAGGCAATGCCACTGCTACCTTGTGCACCTGCATATTCATGACAGTTTTTAGTGCTGCCATGAGTGTAAGTCCCGTATCGGCTCCCTCGTCCACTAATAGCACATGTTTGTTTTTGAGGGCTTGGAGCATCTCTCCCTTTCTAAACTTATACATATCAGCCAAGATCTTTTCATCGTGGTTTCTTTTTGCCTCTCCATAGATATAGTCAAGTTCTATATCAAAAGAGTCAATCAGCTCTTTATTAAGCACAATCTCCTCTGTCTCACTCACTACTGCAATAGCGCACTCTTTATTATTTGGTGCAAAAATTGTTTGGGAAAAGAGATAGTCAAACTCCCCTTCAATCTTTTTTGCGATCTCTTCTGCAAAGTACGATCCATTTTGTGAGAGTGAGATAACAACCCAATTCTCATCCTTAAGCTGTGCAACTGGGATATTAGCAATAAGTTTATCCAATGCCTCTTTTCTCGTATTAAAACTTGTCATCAATTCCCCACCATTCCACCAGCTGCACCTGATGATATTACAAGATCTCTTAAGTCATCATCCACAAACTCAACACCAGCTCCAACAAAAAAGTTGGCACTTTCTCTATTTAAAAAGTTGTCATACCCTGTAAAAAGATTGATATGTCTATAAGGTGAGAACCGAAGAGAAAATTTTCCATGAGGGCTATCTCCTCTAATATCATTCACTGCACTAAAATCAAACACCTCTAAAGAGGCTTTGAGCCTATCAGCGTGGGCAAAATAATCAAACCCTAACCCTCCTGTATTTTCTATGATTCCTGCTCTTAGAAGAATATTCTCATATCTTTTCCCCATCTGGGCGGAGATAAAAGAGTCTCCCTCCTCATGGGTACTTGGAACGATTGGCTGATTGTTTGCATCTAGGGTATCTATCTTATTTCCAGAGACAATATCAAGCATATAGTAGTTGCTTGGGTTTGGTCTGTATGAGGCACTGAGATAGGTTTTTGTTATAGAGTCTTCTACCAAAGACTCGCCCCGCAGTCCAATACTTAGCTCTGCTTTATCCACTTTTGAGACAAGACTATCAATGCCATCAAAAGCACTTTTACCACTTTGGAAAAAACCATCAGCAGAGACAAGCGCTTCATTTAGATCTCTTTCATTATCTTTGACTAGCTTTTGCAAATCCTCTGCCACTGCTGTAAACTCATCCATCAATTTTGGAAGCTTTGTGTTGAGTGTTTGCCCTGTTGTATCAAACTCGGCTGTAAGATTATCTATCTGCTTCATTATATCAGGGAGTCTTTTATTGATAGTTTTTCCGGTTGTATCAAACTCGGCACTTAAGCTATCAATCTGTTTCATAATATTTGGCAGTCTCTTATTGACAGTCTCTCCTGTAATTTTAAACTCATCTGCGGCTACTGATATTTTTTCTGCCATAACTCGAAAGTTTTTAATAGCTACTTTAAAATCCTCTATAGTTTCAGGATTCAGAGCTGTATTAAAATTTTTCATGAGTCTCTTAAACTCATCAGCAGCTTCATAGATCTTTTGGGAGGTCTCCTCTATAGACGCGAAAGTTTTATAATTAGATAAATGCTCCCCCTCTTTTAAGATCGCTTCAGATTTTCCATAAATAATATCAATATACTTACCACCTAAAAGAGACTCTTGGGAAATAAGAACCGTGGAGTCTTGGGCAATTTCGTGCCCATTAAAGATAAATAGCTTCAGCCGTGCATTAGCTTTTGCCAAAGAGATCTTTTCAATATATCCAATCTCTACACCATTAATTTTGACTTTTGCATTCTCCTCTAAACCAGAGGCATTACTCACATCTACGAAAACCCTATACCCCTCTTTTCCTATATAAGAGACTGTCTGTATTCTCGTTGATAAAACAAGAAGAGACACAATGGCTAAAACTACAAATAGTCCTACTTTAGACTCTAAATTCATGACCTCTCATTTTCATACATTTGGAAATGATGTTGCCCTAGTGGCTTAACATTTACTTTAAAGAATATTATATCATTGGTTCTTGAAGTTGCCCCTGTGCTTGTAGCCACAGGCTCTTCTTGCCTTGAAAGTTCCAAAGAGTATCCCCAGCAGTCCTTATCATACCTATACGCCAAAGAGATCTTTCTTGGCTCTTTATCCAAATTATCATACTCATAGTTCAATCCCAAAGAGTTTTTTCCATCAAATTGAGTCAAAAAATGCAATCTATAGTAGTCTTTATTTTTTTTCAAAGTAACTGGATCTTTTCCTGTAAGATAGCTTAGGGTTATATTGCCAAGGTCACTCTCTAAAGCAACAGACGAGGCGTTATCTACGAGCGCTTTGCTCTCATGGGAGTAGATGATTTTATTAGAGAGAGTGAGATAGGGTTTAGGTTTATAGATGAGTTCATGTTCAAGATTTGTTAAAGTCCAGTTATCCTCACTACTCTCTTGATAGCTCTGATTTATTCTCTCAACCAATACATCTTCATAATCTAATCCATAAAAGTATTGAGAAAACTTAAAGTCATAACTACTTTTTTCTTTATTAAAGGTAACAAAATCATCATTTAAATCTCCATCTACTTTCTCTTCTCCTGGCTCCATATAGGACAAAGAGAAGTTCATCCCATGGAAGCCTGTTCCATAGGGTTTGGTAAGGTTTGTAAAAAGAGCGAGCCTTGTACTTGTGCTTAAAAAGCTTCCATAATCATCCGAGATCTGGCTGTGAGGGTCTGTATAATCAACCCTAAAAAGATCGATGCTTTGTGTGATTTGATAGTTTAAAAAATCAGAAAAAAGAGTTCCTGCATAAGAGATAGGAGTGGTAAGCCTTTTGGAACTAGCCGTAGTGTTCACCTCTCTTGTAAAATTTTTATACCGAACATCCACAGAGTATAAAAGCTCATCTAAAAAAATCGAATCTGTCATTTTATGAAGATTAACATCAGGATAGATCTGTAAAAGATCTTTTCTATCTGGGTCTAAGACATCAATAAAATATCTTCCATACAGCCCTACATAGAGATCATCTAGTTTATAGTAGTAGTTAATCTCATTGGTGATAATTTGATCAATATCTTCACTCGCTTGTGTGTCTGTTGACTCGAGGTTTAAAAACTCCACATCACTATACTCTTCCCACTTAAAATAGAGCTTGTCAATTGCTTTGCCGGAGGTGAAGATTTGATTGCTTCTATAGTTCAAACGCAACCCTGTATGTTTTTTCTCCTGAAGACTGTTTTCTTGGACAAAACTATCCTTATCAACAAAGCTTCCATACAAAATCTCTCCAGAGGAGTGAGGAGAGTCTACAAAACGAAAATTGGCTATGAGCCCATTGCCTCTTTGGCTTCTGTGTTGAGGGATGAGCTCTAAATCCCATTGGTCATACGGAGCAATATAGAGTGGCTGTTCATAAAAAAGGCCATCAAGCTGGGAGGTTCCAAATTTTGGAAAAAGCAGTCCCGTTCTTCTTCTGTTGTCAGTAGGATAGGTAATATAGGGCAGATAAAAAACAGGGACTCTTCCTGCATAAAACCTTGGGTTGTATAGATGGGCTCTTCTATTGGCTCCACTATACTCTCCATGGCTAGCCCTAATCGACCAATCAGGAGAGGCGGGATCACAGCTAGAGCTTACTAGATTTGTCAAATGATAGATCTTTTCATAACTCTCAGCGCTTTCAGCTAGTAGCCAAATATTGTGTCTCTGTCCAGGAAGTAACACATTATCAACTAAAGCTCTGTTTGATTTGATATTAAAAGAGAGATAATCCACTAACGCCTCTGTATTATTCTCTCTTTTGATAATAACATTACCAAAAAGTTCTAATTTATTGCTCTTATTATGAAAAACTGCTTTATCGGAACTAATAAAAATCCCTTTGCCAAAAATAGTCACACCACCTTTAGCAACAGTTAGGTTGCCATCTCTTACAAACTCTCCTGTTAATAGCTCTAGTTTTGTTGCCGAAAGCTCTACTATACACAAGGAGAGAATAAGAAAAAGTCTATACATCAATGACTATAGTCTTTCCCATCTTATCATGCCATGACTGCTTAATAGGGCTAATATATGCCCAAGCAAAACCTGCATACATCACCCATTCACTAAAAATTCTTGTGATGGCTCGAATCAGTGATATGAGAAAATTTGGTTTATAAAAATCATCAATATTCACAATCATAATTCTCTGCCAGATCTTTCCTAGTGTTGCACCATACATGTAGGTAAAAATTGTTTGATACGCCACTTTAAGCGCAACAATAACCATAACCAAAGAGTTCATTGCTTGCGCTGATTCTGCTATGCTTGTGGCATTGGAGATACTATCCCAAAAAGCTACAATCACTAAAATAGAGATCAAAAGCTCATCAACAATAAATGCTTTGGCTCTTTTTACTACAGAAGATATCTCTAGCCCCTCTCTTGCTAAATCTCTCTCTAACTTTTCTAG
>JAABTA010000072.1 GCA_011390075.1 Helicobacteraceae bacterium
TAACCTAAATAGGATCTTAAAAGGAGAATTATTTTTACTATAATTTCACAAGTTGTAACCAAGGTGTCAATATTATGGAAGTTTATGAAAACATCAATCGGCTACTCAAAAAAAGAAGTATTTCCAAAAAATATTTTTGTGAAAACCTTTCCAATCTTGGGCCTACCCTTAAAAGAACAGGAGAGCCTCCTTCGGTAAAAACTGTCTATAAGTACCTTCAAGGAGCACTTACAATCCCCATAGAGCTTGTTCCCTACATTGCAGAAGCCTTGCAAGTTCCAGAACAGGAACTTTTTCGTAGCGATCAAGACAAAAACATGGACTACATCAGATACTATGTAGAAAATTCTACTTTAGAGGAGATAGAGAAATTAAAAAGCTATTTTCACTCCTATAATGGTATTTCCAGTGGAAAGATAGATGTGGCCCCTGTCGATCTAGAAAAGATAGAAGAGGTCCTAAAACTCCTGCCGTATGCTCCAAAAAAATTTCTAGAAGAGGTGGTAGAAAAACTCCAAATGGTTAAAAAAAGCCTCTCTTCTTAGAAAAAAACAATTTTTTTGTTATAGTGAAGCATGAAAGTTTATGAAGTTATTAACTCACTTTTGTTGAGAAAAAAGATATCTAAAAAAGATTTTGCTCAAAGATTGATTGCTCTTGATCCTATTTTAGAAAGAACAGGAGAGCCTCCATCAGAGAAAACAGTCTATAAATATCTCAGTGGTGAGATCACTATTCCCATCGATCTTGTTAGCTTTATTGCCTCCGCTTTAGATGTAAGCGAACAAGAGCTGTTTGATGACTCTTTAAAAACCAAAATCAACTACGCCAAACATATTGTAAACTCCTCGAATCTCAAAGAGATTAACATCATCAGGCGTTCTATCTTATTCTCTCTAGAAGAGAAAAAAATAGACGAGCACCTCACCAACAGCGAGATGCGACCAATAATAAAGATCTTTAACCTTCTGCCCTACGCTCCAAATATTTTTTTACATACCACTATCAAACGACTAGAGAGCATAAAGGCGCATTGCGATGAGCTGTAGGATGAACCCCTCATGTTTCAAATACTACTCACTCCAAATCTTTGAAAAATCAAATTCTAATTTTTCTAAACACTCATCTATAGGAAAGATTACACGATCATCAGATGCATCACAAACTTTAATATATCGCCCATCTTTTAGTTCATACACCTTTGCAATATGCTCATCAGGATCTACAATAATATAATTTCTTACACCCTCTTGCTCGTATAGCTCATATTTTAACTTTGTATCTTTCTTTGCTGTGTTCTTGGACAAGATCTCAAATATAATTTTAGGGGGTTGATTAATATAGGCTTCGTTTTTGGGTTTGTGGCAAATAACAGAGTTATCAGGTTGCACCACAGTATCATCTGAAATTTTCCAATCAATAGGAAGCAGGGCTTGACATTTTTTACAATTGTTTAATATATTTTTTAATTCCCAAGCTATATTATTACTAATTGGCGGATTCTACTACATTATAATCTTGAAGTTGCTTTTTTGTAATAGTTGTTGGTAGAAACTTTTGTATAAGAGAGCAGTTATTATTGTCGTAGTACCACCTTAGAGTAACCTCTTCTTGCTCTTCGATAGTGATAAACTCATTTTTATTTAAAGGCACTATCAAGTTTCCCTCTATCATATTTCCTGAGATACATTTGGAGTCTTGTGTGTAGGTTTGCACAATCTTTTTTCCTTGCAAAGCGCTTTTATAAAGCTCATCTCTTACATCGTCTTTGAGTTTATGAAAGATCTTTTGGTAATCATTTTTGCTTAATTTTCCACTAAAAAGTGCCAGCCAATCATTGATGTATTTTTGTGAGGTGTAGATTGTAAAGAGGGAGGTTTTATGCCTATGGATATTGTTGTCATTTAAGAGAGTAATATTCTCTTTTGAGACACTTTTGCTATCGAGATAGAGGCTAATAAAGAGCTCTGCATTTTTTTGTGTGTAGTTACTGCACAAAGAGCGAATATAGCTATACTCAGTACTTTGTGCAAGATCTAAGATCTTTTGGCAGTTGTTTTGGGAAACAAGAGCACTTGCAAGTGTGATAAGAAGAAAAATAATTTTATTCACTTATAAATCTCCTTTTCCAATGAAACAATTTTTATTGTTGTTTGTGTTTTTAAACATAATTGTTTCATAATCTTTTTTGGGTAGATTATATCATGATAACAATCTATTTATTGTTATCTTCTAGGCATAATACTATTCTAGTGCAAAGAACATATTGGAGCCATGATGCCAAAAAAACCAAAGTCATTAGGAGCGTTAGAAGCACTCACTCTAGAAAATTTTAAAATAGTAGAGAAGCTGAGGGCAACCGATTGTAAAGTTGCATTTGGAATGGCTGCTTAAATATGGCCGTTACTTTTTCAGCACTACTCCCTATTTTTGCTCTTATAGCTTTTGGGTTTTTCCTAAAAAAAATTCAGTTTGTAACGCTAGAGTTTTGGAAAGGGGCAGATAGGCTTACCTATTTTATCCTTATGCCCTCTTTACTTATCTACAAACTCTCTAGTGCACAAATAGCCGATCTGAAAAGTCAAGATTTTCTCTTAAGTGGCTTTTTGGCCATCACTTGTGTGTGGATTGCTTTGCTAGTGGTGCATAGGTTTTTTGAAAAAAGGGCGTTTACCTCTGTTGTTCAAGGAGCTCTTAGATACAACACCTATGTTTTTTTGGCACTAATTGATGGGATATATGGAGACAGTGGACTGATTTTAGGGGTGATATTTATCACCTTTATGATCCCATTTTTAAATGTTGTCTCTATCTTGACATTTGCAATTTTTGCCAATAGCTCAAAACTCTCTATTGCTTCTGTTGCTATGCCAATACTCAAAAACCCTTTGATAATTGCTTGTATCATTGGTGGTGCTATTGGCTATTTCGAGATCTCACTTTTTATTGCATTGGAGCACACCCTTAAAGTTGTCAGTGCCACAGCCCTGCCTTTAGGGCTACTCTCCGTAGGAGCTGCCCTAGAGATTACAGATCTAGGCAGTAGAAAGAAAGAGATTATTCTCACATCCGCTATTAAACTCTTATTGATGCCTCTTGTGCTGTGTATTATTGGAAAACTACTTGGTCTAGATCCGCTTATGCTAAGTGTTGTGGTGCTTTTTGGAGCCATGCCCACAGCGCCTACTAGCTATATTCTAGCCAGGCAGTTAGGAGGAGATGAGAGGCTCATGTCCTCGCTGATTACAGCGCAAACCCTCGCCTCTTTACTGACTCTTTGGGGAATCATTCCCTTACTTCCATAAAAAAAGTTTTGTATCCTCATCAAAGCTTCTTTGCTGTGTTGCTCCATCAAAGACAGTAATCTCTAGTTCGCAGGCAAACACTTTTGTATTTGGAAGCAAATGACCCCCAATCAGGCTAAAATCTCGCTTGCCAAGGGTGATATGAATATGGGGAAAAATTTCACCATCTTTCGTAGAGACATTGCCTAAAGCCGTAAGAATCTCCATCTCTTCATCAAAAAACTTCTCTTCATACTCTTTTGTTTGCTGATTATACCAAGCAATATTGGCACATTGTACAGCGCCTATTGCTTTAATCGAAGCATTAGTAATGCTATTTGTCTCTAAGATCTCTTTAATGTTTAAAAAAAGATCCTGATCAAAACCTACTCTTCCTGTAAAAACCTCTTGGACGCTCTGTATTTTTTTACTAATCATCTATTTGCTTCTTTAAATCTTCTGTTGTTTTTTTGACCTTGTCTAAGGCACTCTCTTGAAAACTTTTTGAGCTATCTTTAATTGTGTCCATTGCACTCTCTTTGTAGCTATTGAGTTCACCTTCCACACTTGAAGTGTTTGCCATGTAGTAATACACTCCAGCCCCTGCAATAATTGCAACTATTAAGTATTTCAACATCTCTATATCCTTTGTTTTATTGTACCTTTAGAACTTTAAAAAAATGGACAATGTAGATTATAATACCAATCCCAACTAAAAAAACAGCAATGCACTTCTTTTTTTTAGTTAGGATTGGTATTATATTAAGACTCAACCTAGGGGGATATATATGAAAAAACTTTTAGTTACAGGATGCAGTTCAGGTTTAGGCAAAGCACTATGCAAACTCTATTTAGATGAGGGGTGGATTGTCTATGGTATAAGCCGAAATGAGATTGACTTTAATAATAAAAACTTTTTGCATATCAAATACGATCTCTCTCACACCAAAGATATTAAACACGATCTTGAAGGGATCTTTTTAAAGATCAAAGATCTCGACCTTGTATTTTTAGGGGCTGGCGTATTAGGGGAGATAAAAGAGATGACATCGCTAGATACAGAAAAAGATATAAAACCCGTGCTTGAACTTAATCTTTTTGCCAATAAAGAGCTTTTAGATATTTTGGCAAAAATTAATACAAAACTAGTCATTGCTATCTCTTCTGGCGCTGCGGTGAATGGTAGCAAAGGCTGGGGGGCTTACTCTCTTTCTAAAGTAAGTTTAAACATGCTTATCAAGCTCTACGCAAAAGAGATGACAACAAGCAAACTCCTAGCAGTTGCCCCTGGAGTTATCCGCACGCCCATGATAGAAAAGATTATAAAAGAGGTCGATGACGAGAAATTCCCCTCCGCCAAAACTCTCAAACAAGGAGAGATCCAAACCCCTCTGAACGCCGCAGTAAGATTGCAAAAGCTAGCAGAGAGACAAGAGGAGTTTGAAAGCGGAAAATTTATTGATGTGAGAGACTTGTAGTTTAGAGAGACTTAAGTCTTAAGCATGCCTCTTCTAGCTCTGCTCTTTTTTTAGAAAAACAAAATCTAGCTAAACCTAGATCTTTACCCTCTTGATAAAAGGCTCTGCCGGGTACAGCTGCAATGCCTGTTTTTTCTAGCAAATTGACAACCTTCTCCTTATCATCTGCTCCCTCTATTTTTGAGATATCTGCAAGGACATAATAGGCACCTTTTACATACTGAGCTGGCAGTCCTGCCTCATTCAGAGCCCCTACAAAGAGATCCCGTTTTTCTTGATGCTCTTTGGCTACATCGGTGTAGTAGCTTTTGCTCAGATTTTTCAGCCCGCTTAAAACTCCTTTTTGCAAAGGAGCTGGCGGGCAGACATAGACAAGATCGTTAATAGCAGAGGCACCATCAATCACCTCTTTTAGGCCAAGGGCATACCCAAGTCTCCAGCCAGTAATAGAATAAATCTTAGAAAAACCGCTAATCACTACCGCTCTACTTTTTAAAGAGTCGATACTCAGCGCCGAGGTAAACTCAAGATTGTCATAAACAAAGTGTTCATACATCTCATCACTAAAGAGCACAAGATCGTTCTTTTGTGCCATGTCCCCTAGAGTTTCTAACTCTTCTCGTGTGTAGACCTTGCCACTAGGATTGGATGGATTGCAGATAAGAATAGCTTTTGTTTTTGATGAGATCTGTAGCCGTAGAGCATCAAAATCAATGCCATACTCTGGTGGAAGAGTTTTAATAAACTTAATATCACACCCAATGCTCTTAAGAGTTGCAACATGATAGCCATAATAGGGCTCAAACAAAATCACCTCGTCCCCCTCGTCCAAAAGCGCCATAGCTGTGCTATAAAAAGCTCCTGTTGCCCCAAGGCTTACCAAGACATTCTCAGCACTCATACCTTGATGATAAAAGCTATTTTGCTTTTTAGCAATTGCCTCTCTTAAAGAGTGGTTTCCATAGG
>JAABTA010000073.1 GCA_011390075.1 Helicobacteraceae bacterium
TCTTAAAGGCTCTTTTACTGTTATATGCGAAAGTAGGGCGTCGATTAGCTTTTTATGTTTTTCTATAAATTTTGTGTCAATATCTTGCAGACTAAGCTCTCTAATGTAGATATTTAAAGAAGGATTAGCAAGAAAAAAGTCTACTATTGTCAAGATCTTTTGCCAAATAAGAGCCTTTTCAAGAAGTAAAAAAGGGCGTTTAAGAAAAAAGCTTTGAAGTTGTGGGTGCCTAGCAGTGAGAGTGTCATAAAGGGTAGTAAATGCTTGATATTCATCATCTTTTTTAATAATTTGTAAGTAGTGTTTGAGAGTGGTAAATTCAATTTGTACAGGTAGTTTTTGACTACCTAGAGATTTAAAGGCAAACTCTTTATAGACCAAAGGAAGCGTTGATGTTTCAAGTTGTTTAATGCTTTTTAGAACATTGGAGTACTCTTTTTGAATATGGGACTCTTTTATTTTAGGAAGAGTTATAGCTAAAGGAAAAAGAGAGGTTTTATTGATATAGGAGGCAAAGATCTCACCCTTTGTATAAAAACTTTCGCACTTTGAAAAAAGTGACTCAACATCAAACAAAAGAGGCATTACACTTTCTTTTTCTTCTGATACTCTTTAATATCCATGCTAATAAGAGTCGAGTCCATTCCGTCTTGGTTGTGGGTAAAATGCACAGAGCTTACAAATGGTTCTATGACATTGATTTTTTGTTTTGGGGTGATGACTAGTAACTGGAGTTTGAGCTTTTCAAAAAGTCTTAAAGCATACCGCGTGCTCTCATCGCTCCCTCTTCCAAAGGCTTCATCAATCATCACAAATCTAAAGGATCTGCTTTGCACTTTTTCGTACTCTAGTCCAAATTGATATGCCAACGAAGAGGCTAAAACAGTATAGGCTAACTTCTCTTTTTGACCACCAGATTTTCCTCCACTGTGGGCGTAGTACTCTTTTTGCATGCCATCGCTCATGTACTTCTCGCTAGCACTAAAGTCAAACCAGTTGCGCACATCGGTGACTGTTTTTCTCCATTTTTTGTCTACATCTATAAAGCCTTCTCGCCCTTTAAGCCTATCTATTATCTGTTTTATCTGCAAAAATTTTTGCTCATCATAGTTATTGTCAACATTTATAGAGCCAGATGTAACCGATTTGAGATCCTCTTTGAAATCTTTTATATCTTTAATATTGGATTTTTCTGCCAAAAGTTCTATGTAGGTCCCTTGGCTATACTCTATATCTTGCAAGGAGAGATTGATTGTATCAATCTTTTTTATTATCTCTTTTGATTGCTCTTCTAGATTAGATTTAAGCATCACAATACCTTGAATGGTTTTCTCTTTTAAAAGCTCTTTAAATCTTTTTTCCCATTGAGGCAAGTTATCTTTTTTGAGTTTTAGAAGTCTGTTTCTAAACTCTTCTAGTGAATCAATAGAGGCGTCAAACTCTTGAGATTCCACTGGATAGGAGCTGGTGTATTGGCTCATCTGTTTTTGAATGTTTTGTACTACTCTCTCTTTTTTATCTAGGGAGCTTTTATAGCCTTTGTCTATCTCTTCTTTTAAGATCTTAGAAGATTGCAAAAGCGTATTGAGATTGAGTTTTGTTGTGATGTGCTCTTCTTTGAGTTTTACTAGCTCTTTTTTGAGATGATCTTCTAAGCTGTTATTTTCCAAAAGCAAAAGAGCGCTGGCAAGATCCTCTTCTCTTGTGGCTATGATACTTTTTACTCTCCCAATATCTTCTGTAAGACGCTCTAGTTTAGATTTTTTCTCTTTTTCACTCACTTGTTGCTGCGCAATGGTATTTTGGAGGCTTTGAATAACATCATTTGAGTGCTCTAAACTCTTCTTTTCATCTTGTAGCTCTTCGATTATTTTAGAGTGACGATACCAATTGATTGTTTCAAAATCATCAACTTTAAGCGCATCTCTTAGTGTGTCTCTTTTTTCTGTTAGCTTCTGTTTTTGTTGCACTGATTTTTCTATTGTGTTGTGCAAAAAAATGATTTTTTCTTCTAATCTTTGTCTATCTTCTTGAAACTTTTGAAGTTTCTCTAGGTTGTCCCATCCAAGAACCCATCGGGATTTGTCATCAATATCGTATCTGTCATCTTTTTCATGGCGAGTGAGGTTTGATTTAAATTGCCCACTTATAGTAAGTGCCTTTTTAAATCTTCTAAACTGCTCTAGATCTTCTACACATGCAATATTAAATCGTTGTACTAGCTCGTTTTCTACCCACTGGAAAAAAGGTGAATCCACTTTGAGCTCTATCTTTGTAAGCAAAGAGTTGGGCACAGTATCGGCAAAATCTTGTTTGGACAGCTCTTTTTTCACCTTGAGATAGACAAGCCTACCTTGAAGATTTGTGCTTTCTACATAGCTACTCACTTTCTCATACAAAGAGGACTCAACAATCAACGAAAGAGCAAAATTGTGAAGAACCCGCTCAATTGCACCACTCCACTTTTGATCAGTTACCGTAATAAGCTCGCCAACAAAGGGGAGATCTTCTCTTTTAAGCCCCAAAGACTTAGCCATTATATCTCTCATTTTGGCAACTTTGCCTGGGATATTTGTTGGATTGTTTTCTAAAAAAACTATCTCAATATCAAGTTCTTCTTTTTTGGCTTTATAGGTAGAAAGAGAGTTATTATCAAGCATTATGCTATTTTCTGTTTTGGTGATATCTGTGTCAATTGTATGGTAGCTTGTCTGTAAATCATCATGTGTGAGCAAAAAACGGTGCTCATTGGAAACTGCTGGAAATCCTAATTTTTTGATGAGTTGATTAAAGTTTTCATTCTCTTTTTTTGTGTTTTCAAGATGCAGTGATGTGTGTCGAATACTGTTTTCTATCTGATTGAGTCTATCACCACCGTTTTTCTCTAGCTCTATTTTAAGATCAACAATTGTGGCACTTAGCTCTTCTAGCTCTTTTTCTAATATCTTTTTTGATGAGTTTGACTTAATAAGCTCTATTTCAAGCTCTTTGAGTTTTGCCTCTAAAAGATCTTTTGTAAATCCCGCTAAAAACAGTGGCAAAGCACTACTAAGATCTTGAAATTTTTGTATATCTTTGAGAAGTTTGTCGTATCTCTTGCCCTCGTTGTCAATGGGTTTTAAAAGCTCAATCTGCTCTCTTGCTTTGACTACTAAATCGTGGGTATGACTGAGATCTGCGAAATTAGAGCAGAGTTCGTCTATCTGCTCATCCACAAAGCTAGGCTCTAGCATGTGGGTTCGTATGAACTCTGTGAGATTGCCAATAGATTTTAAAGAGACAGTTTGATAAAAAAGGTTTAGTGCCTGCTCATTTTTGATTCCCATAGTCCGTCTAAAACTTTTTGAGTACTCTTTAAACACATCAAAAACTTCTGTATGGCTACGCTTTCGTAATCTTTTTTTGAGGTCTCTTATGTCATTAAAGTGAAAAAAGTCTTTTTGTATACTCAATTCATCTTTGGAGACAACAAAAAACTTATTGACCTGATTTTGAGTGATATAGAAAAACTGAGCGAGGGTAAGCGTTTCATTAAAGCCTTCGTTTACAAATTTTGCCAATAAAACAGTAAAGTTGGAGTTATCTCTTAGAGCTATTGCTTTGGAGTTTTTAAAGTTTTCGTCTTGGCTTGATTTGTACTCTCCTAAAATATAGCTACTAAGCGTTCTCTCTTTGGTGTTTGCACCTGCGGCTTTATTGTAAATAATTTTTTGATGGGGCACTAAAAGGGTGGTGAGAGCATCAACAATTGTTGACTTTCCAGAGCCTATATCTCCTGTAAGCAGTCCGTTGTTGCCTGCAAGATCGAGTCTGAGTATTGATTTATTAAAAGTTCCCCAATTGTAGAGTTCAAAATGAGAAAGTCTAAACCCAGCTACACTATCATCTTTTGCAAAGTCTAATGTTAGTTCCACTGTTTTGCCTCTTTGTACTCTCTAAGCTTTTCGTCAAAATTATGAAGCCAGTTTGCATCGATAAAAGCTTTAAGAGAAATTTTAATTTCGTATGTAGGTTCTTGGGTTTTTAGTTTTTTCAAAAATCCGAGATCTTCTACCTTTTTTATGGTTGCGTCTATATCTTTTTGAAATTTGATCTCATTGTAGCCAGATTCTAGAAACAGTAAAAGCATGGATGTAATATCCTCTTTTGAAACAACTGCTCGCTCATCTTCTAATTGCCCCTCAAAAAGAGCGATTTTCTGGCGAAGTAACATACAAAGAAGAGAGACTTTATAGCTCAACATACGATTTGGAATGAGTTTGGGTAGAGAGTCCTCTTCTGGTTCTGTTTGTATGTTTTCTAAATAGGCGTATCCATCATCTTCGTGGATACGAAGAGCTAGCCCTATTGTCTCAAAGTACTCCACAATAGCGTGATGGCTATTTTCGAGGAGCTCAAAAAAAGCTTTTTCATTATCATGTCTGTAAAAAATACCTTTTAGCAAAAGAATAATTGCTGTTTTAGCTTCTGTATTCAAGACTCTTTGCTCCTTTAAAATTTTATAAAAATAATTTGAGGCATAACAACGGTTTTTGTGTTGCCGTCAAAGTCTTTGACTCGTAACTCTATTTTTTTATTCTCATCAACTTGTGCACTAGAGGAGTTTTTTGCAATGCTTAGATAGCCAATAAGCTCGGCTACCCCTTTTGTGATTTTAATATTTCTTGCTATATCTTCAAGAGTGCATTGTGATTGGTGAAGGAGTATTTTTTTAATATTTGTTCGCAACTCCTCTTCGTCCACAAAAAATTGATGATAAAAACTATCCAAGTCTATCTCTACTCTTTTCTCTTCTAGTTCGCTGGTAAGTTCTTTCTCTTTTTTAACCTCATATAGCGAATTCTCAAAAGGAGACTTAATCGCCGCTTTTGCTCCTTTTATTGAGAAAAAGTTTTTCTGTTTTGGCGGGTCTGTTTTTAAAGCAAGGCTCTTTTTCTCTATTGTTTTACAAAGTTCTAGGATTCTTTTATTATCAATCCACGCTCTATCATCAATATATCTTCGCAACTGTTCAATCAGTTTTGAAGAGACCCTTGAGACTTTTTGCCCGCTTTGTAAGAGCTCAAATTTTAAGCTTTTAAGTGTGGCATCTTTGTCAAACTCTTTGATTGTCTCATTGTCATAGAGTCTTTCTAGCATAAGCTCTAGCTCTTCACTTTTTTGAGTATCAGTAAGAAGTTGCCAAAAAGCAAAAAAGCTTTTTCCTTGATCTTGCTCTTTGATAGCATCTTCTATATCAAAAATTGAGCCTAGCACCTCACTTTTTCCATCCTCTCGTGTTGCAATCTGCTCCATTGCTGTGTTGTTGAGATCTCTAAAGTTGTACTCAATTTCTGTGAAGTCATATTTGAGTCTTCTTGCCGTATCTTCTAGGAGCATAAAGTGCTCTTTAATACGGCTGCTATCAAAACGGATCTCTTTTTTATTTTTAATAGAAGCGATTCTCTTATCGAGCTTTTTCTTCTCCTCCTCTAAGGTTGCAATTCTTTGGGAGTCATCATAGTTTGTTTCATAATTGAGATCTTCTAAAAGTTCAAATATAACATTAAATTTAGACCGACTCCCCACAAACTCCCTTTTTTCAAGACTTTGAAGAAACTCTAGTGCTTTTTGGGCATGGAG
>JAABTA010000074.1 GCA_011390075.1 Helicobacteraceae bacterium
ATTTGTTTGTGGGAATTTGCAAGTGGCTCACTAGACACTAAAAAGAGTGATATGGTTCAAACCCTCTATTTATAAGGTTTAAATGGTGGGTTCTCAGAGATTCGAACTCTGGACCACACCGTTATGAGCGGTGTGCTCTAACCAACTGAGCTAAGAACCCGTTTTGGAGCTGGAAGTATACAGAAAATTAAATCTAAAAGCAAGTAAATTTTCGATTATTGCCAATAAAACTACAAAATTTATAAAGGAGCTTCCTCCGTGGCTAAAGAGTGGTAGTGGCACACCTACAACGGGAGCAAATCCGATGGTCATGGCTATATTAATGCTCATATATAAAAATAGAAGCACGGCAAAAGCTGTGATTGTTACTGAAGCGAGGTAGTCCCCTTTGACTTTATATGTAAGACTCAGCAGGTGAAGAATCAAAAATGCGTATAGCAAGATAAGAGCAAAAGCTCCGATAAAACCAAATCTCTCAACATGATAGGCAAAGATAAAATCTGAGGTAGATATTGGCAAAAATCGTAGTTGGGTTTGGGTGGCTTCCTCTTTTGGTTTGCCACTTAATCCTCCCGAGCCAATAGCAATAACAGATTGCTGGACATGATAGCTTGGTTTTTCTGCAATAAAATCATGAATTCTCTTTTTTTGATAGTCATGAAGATTATCATAGACAACGGTAGAGGAGAGCCCCGCTATAATAGCGAGTGTTATCCAGATCTTTTTTTCTACTCCCACTGCTAAAAGCACAGCCCCGCCAACAAGCAATACAATAAGAGCAGTTCCAAGATCTGGCTCTTTTGCAATCAGCACAAAGGGTAGAACAATATAGAAAGAGAGTTTTAGAAAATCTCTCCAGCCATAGCCTCTCTCTGGAGGCGGGTTTCTCTGTATAAGATAGGCGAGCATGAGAATAAACGAGGCTTTAAAGATCTCAGAAGGCTGAATGGTTAGATCCACAAAAGGGATCTCTAGCCATCGTTGTGCCCCTAGTTTTGTCACCCCAAAAAAATCAACCATAATAAGTAAAAAAATATTGATCCAGTAGGCAAAAGGAATGAGCCAAGTTACCTTACGAATAGGTATAAAAAAGACAACAATAAATGCTATTACGGCAATGGTGTAGTAGACAAGCTGTTTGTTGGCCAAAAATTCATTAACCTCACCAACTAAAAAAAGAGAAGTAAGAGCCAAAGGAAGCACAAGAAAAATAAGAGGAGCATCAAAATGGTCAATAACTCTTCTGTCTAATATAAACCTTTGCACAATTAAAGTTACCTTATTGTTAATTTGTGTAAAATTTTATCAAATTAATAATTATTAAGGATGCGCTATGGTAGAAGTTGGAGAAAAGGCGAAAGAGTTTTGTCTTCCAAATCAGGACAACACAGAGATATGTCTTAGAGATCTCAAAGGAAAATGGATTGTTCTTTATTTTTATCCTAAAGACAACACCCCAGGATGCACCACCCAAGCGTGTGATTTTACACAGGCGCTTCCAGAGTACGAAGAACTAGACGCGGTTATTTTAGGGGTGAGCCCAGACTCTGTGAAAAAACATCAAAATTTTATTGCTAAAAAAGAGCTTGCAATTACCCTTTTAAGTGACGAAGATAAAAAAACTCTTCAAGATTATGGGGTATGGCAACAAAAAAAGATGTGTGGTAAAGAGTATATGGGTGTGGTGCGAACAACATACATCATAGATCCCGATGGCAATATTGCAAAAAGGTGGGATAAAGTAAAAGCGAAAGGACATGTTGCCGTTGTGAAAGAAGAACTAAGAGCTCTTCAATCGATCTCTTAAGAATATTGTAATAAAATACTTACATACTATTAATTAGGAGGGCATATGGCTTTAAAAAAAGCGATCATCTTAGCAACGGAACACTTTGTGCACAATACATTAGATGTAGATCTCAATGTGTATGAAGGGAAAGTAGAGGAAGATGCCTATGCCTCTTGTATCTCTATTACAGGTGATGAGAACTATGACATTACGATTTTCATAGGTAAAAAAAGTCTAGAGAAGATGTCAACACTGTTTCTTTTTATTGAAGATCCCGATGAAGAGACACGAAGAGATCTTGTGAACGAAATTGCCAATGTGGTTGTTGGCAGAGCCAAGGTGGAGGCCTCAGCAAAGCTGGGTCTTCATTTTGATATTTCAACCCCTGAGTTTTTAGGAAACAATAAGAGTATTCCTGATAATGATTTTGAAATTAACTTCTCATTTGAGAACGAAGTATTTGCAGTGGTAGGACAAAAACATTAAAAAACATCAAACAATACAGAACCCTTTTGAAAAGATTCCCGACTATACGGAATTACTAGATATGGATATTGATCTTGTCTCAGATCTTGGACAGACAAACTCAACATTAAGAAACATTCTTACTCTAGAAAAAGGGTCTGTTATCGATCTTGAAAAGCCAGCTGGGGAGTCTGTGGAGGTCTATATTAATGGGCGTATTATTGGAAAAGGCGAGGTGATGGTTTTTGAAAAAAATCTAGCTATCCGTATCAATGAGATCTTAGACTCCAATGCAGTTCTTTACTTTTTTGCAAAAGAGAAGTAGCTTTTTGCCAAAACTTCTTCTTTTTCTCCTTTGCCTCTCTTTTGGCTATGGTGCAAAACTTTTAGACATCAACACCTACACCAACACAAACTATACAGATCTTAAAATCTCTCTCGACGCTCCTTATACACAAAAGGTGGTTCTCTCAAAAGATGGCGAAGATCACCTCATACTTCTAAGCGGTGTAGAGGTAGCTAGGGCAAAAGAGGTAGCAAAAGAGAGCAAACGGTACAAATTTATTAGGATTTTTCCAGAGAGGAGCGGTCTGCTTTTTAAAATACGAGAAAAAGAGCAACCTCTTACTATTGATATCTCAAAATCAGAAGACAGATACACCCTGCGGATACGAATTACTGCTAGCAGTAAATATCAGCTAGGAAACTACAAAGTAGAACAAGCACAAGTAGGAGAGGATGTCCCAAATTTGGATCGCAACTATCTTATCTCTATCGGTTTTGTTGCCTTGTTGCTGCTTATTTGGATCTTGGTAAAGCTCTTGTCCAAATCCAAAAGTGGCAAAAACTTTTTTATTAAAAGCGGAAAAACTTCCTTAAAAATAGAGGTGGAAGTGCAAAAGGTTATTGATAATCAAAATAAGATTGTGCAGATAAAACTCGCCAATATGAACTATATTGTTTTAGTGGGACAAACGAATACGCTTTTAGATAAATTTCCAGATCCATCCTCATCTGCAAAAAAGAACATAAGTAAATTTGATACAAATTTAGAAAAAAGCCATAAGAGATTTAACTCGCTTCTTCGCTAATATGGTAAGCGGGAAGAACAATTTTTTTAAACTTTATAAATTTAGAGTAAAAAATCATCTGTTTTGGTAAAATTTGGATAAATTTACTTAAATTTTACCGTTGGTTTTGGTAACTATTAAACAATTCTTATGTATATTAATTACAATAAAAATTAAATAGTAGCTAATTACAAAACAGGAGGAAAACAGATGGCATCATTTACTTTAACCGACAATCAATCAGGAAAGTCTGCTGAATTTCCAGTGCTAGACTCAGTCTTGGGCTCAAATGTTATAGATATCTCAAAACTACATAAAGAGTTTGGCGTATACACCCTTGATAACGGTCTAAGCATGACAGGAAGTTGTGAATCAAAAATTACTTATATTGATGGTAATAAAGGAGAGCTCCTTTATAGAGGTTATCCAATCGAAGAGCTAGCAGAGAAGAAAAATTATGTTGAAGTTATTCATCTTATTTTAACAGGGGAGCTTCCATCGCAAGAGGAGTACACAGTTTTCGAAAGAGATATGAGACAAAAAAGATTTCCCCACGAAGGCATAAAAAAGATCTTTAATGCCTTTCCAGATAGTGCCCACCCAATGGCAATGATGTCTTCAGCTGTATCGGCTTTGAGTGCTTTTCATCATCGTCATTTAGATGTGAGTAGCGATGAGGAGTATAGAGAGATGTCACAAAGGGTGGTTGCAAAAATGCCTACAATTGCTGCTTATACCTTTAGACACTCTATGGGCTATCCACTGATTTTTCCAGATATGGATAGATATTTCTCAGAAAACTTCCTCTACATGCTCCGAGCATTCCCAACAGGAAAAACAGAGATTAAAGATGTAGAGATTAAATGTATGGACGCTATCTTTACACTTCATGCAGAGCACGAACAAAACGCTTCTACAACTACCGTAAGAGGTGTGGGGTCTACAAGTGCGCACCCATACGCTGCGATTGTTGCTGGTATTAATGCTCTTTGGGGGAAAGCTCACGGTGGCGCTAATGAGTCTGTTATCTCACAACTAGAGATGATTGGTAGTGTGGAAAATGTTGATAAATATATCGCAAAAGCGAAAGATTCCAATGATGAGTTTAGACTCATGGGTTTTGGACACAGAGTCTATAAAAACTTTGATCCAAGAGCTAAGGTGCTTAAAAAGTTAAGAGACGAGCTAAGAGATGAGCTTGGTGTCAACTCTAAACTGATTGAAATTGCCAATAGAATTGAGGAGATTGCTTTAACGGATGAGTATTTTGTGAGCAGAAACCTCTATCCAAATATCGATTTCTACTCAGGCACAATTTTTGAAGCGTTAGGGATTAAAAAGAGTATGTTTACTCCAATTTTTGTAATCGGTAGAACCGTTGGCTGGGTTGCACAACTTATTGAACAAAGAAGAGATCCAAAAGCAAAAATCGTCAGACCAAGACAGAGATATATTGGTCCAGGAAAAAGACACCTTTAGAAAATTTTTTTTGACTACAAAGGGCTAGGGTAAAACTTGGCCCTTTTTTTATGCCTGCATATTAGCACTTTAAGAGTTTATTTGCTAAAATACGCTTCAAACATTGATATATACAGACTAAAGTATTCAAAGGAGATAAAATGTCAAAACACCAATTTCAAACAGAAGTCAATCAACTACTTGATTTAATGATCCATTCACTCTACTCAAACAAAGAGATATTCTTACGAGAGCTTATCTCGAATGCATCAGATGCAATGGATAAACTAAAGTTTCTCACGGTCAGTGATGAAAACTACAAAAACATTCCATTTGATCCAAAAGTGGAGATCTCGTTTGACGAAGAGAATAGAAAAACCCTCACCATTGCTGATAGTGGTATTGGGATGAACCAAGAGGATTTAGTAGAAAACCTTGGTACGATTGCAAAATCTGGTACAAAAAGCTTTGTTGCTAATCTTACAGGAGATCACAAAAAAGACTCCAACCTTATTGGGCAATTTGGTGTTGGTTTTTACTCGGCGTTTATGGTTGCAGATAAAATTGAAGTTGTTAGTAAAAAGGCTGGGGAAGCAACAGCGCATAAATGGACAAGTGATGGCAGAAGTGGCTACGAGATCGAAGAGGCAACAAGAGACTCTCACGGAACAACTATTATCTTGCATCTCAATGAGGAGCACGGCAAAGAGTACGCTAATAGATGGACGCTAGAGTCCACGGTTAAAAAGTGCTCCAACCATATTCCATTCCCTATTTTTTTAGAGTATACAGAAGAGGAGAAAGACGAAGAGGGCAAAACAAAAGGCAAAGTGGT
>JAABTA010000075.1 GCA_011390075.1 Helicobacteraceae bacterium
GGTCACTTGATACTCTCTATAGCCCAACTCTCCTTCTAATTCTTCATTGTAGTATTTCTCTAACCCAGCTTTACCAATTGTGCCAATAATCCGTGTCTCTTGAGGAATGTCTCTATCGTATTTATCAGCTTTTGAGACATAGCCTAACACATGAGAAGCAACATTTCCATTGGGATAATGCCTTAGTGCTGTTGGCTTAATATTTAAAAACTCATGAAGAGACATTTTTGTATAGTGGTTGATAAAGTTTTCGTAAGGAATAAAGGGAATCACCTCAACATTTTCATAATTATAGGGAGAATCAAGCTTTTTGTATCTTTTTTTAAGATCTTCAAACTCAAACTCTTTGAGCTGAGATGCTACAAACCTAAGGGTTTCATCTAAAATTTTCTCTTTGCTTCTATAAGAGAGATGAGGTTTAACCTCAACAACAAAACCGAGCTTATTCACAGCTAGTGGTTCATTATTTCTATCATAAATAATGCCTCTTACAGGAATAATAGGCTCTTTTTTAATCGTGTTATTTTCAGCAAGTTTTTCATACTGTTCATTGGATTTAATGGTAATAAAATAGACCCTTCCAATAAGAACAACCCATGTAACAACAAAGAGAGTGGTAAGTATTTTAAGACGCATCATAATAAAAGCACCGCTAAGAGGGTCTCAGCAACAATATAAAAGATCAAAAGAGTCATGTCAATGGATATAAAAGTATCGCCTAAAATAAAATAGATAAGATGGTTTAAGCCATAAAAGAGCAAATATCCTGCGATGACTGTAATCACAATAATACACTTTTTGCAGTCAATTATATTCATAATCATTGGTAGAATAAACCGAATATACAAAAAGGCAAAGAGCCAAGTTGAAAAGATAAAGTGATTATGTTCTGTCTCAAAAAAGAGTAAAAAGATCAAAATTGGAATGAGATATCTTTTTTGGGTTATCACTAGTAAGGCAAGCATAAATCCAAATAGTGGTGGCAGATAGGGATACATTGTGGCTACAGCACCATAAAGAATCAGTGCTATAAATGTAAATATGACCTCGCTTAAAGATCTATAACCAGTGCTATCTCTTTGCATTCAGGGAATCTTTTACATTTAATACAGTCTTCCCACACCTTATGGTCTGGGATCTCTATTTTTTCAATAACTTTAAAACCTAGTTTACGAAAGAGTGTTTCGCTATAGGTCAAAGTTAGAACTCTTTGTAAGCCTAATTGTTTTGCCTCTTGCAGGAGTTGCGCAACAATTTTGTAGCCTATACCTTGTTTTTGATACGCATTTGCAACTACCAGCATCCGAACTTCTGCTAATTTAGTGGAGTAGATATGCAAAGCCGCAAATCCAACCACCACACCATCAGCTTTTGCAACAGTATACGATCGGATAGTATTAGCAATCTCATCATTGCTTCTATAAAGAATCGTTCCATCTTCTACATAAGGAGTGACAATTGCCTGCATAGTGTCAATGTATGAGACAGTTGGTTTTACAAACTCAAGTTGCAAAGATCTCTCCAAAAATGTGCTCTAAAATGGAGCGCTTTAACATCTCAATATCCTGTTTTTTTTGGGATGAGACAAAAAAAGCCTCGTGATATTTCTGTTTGAGTTGGGACTTTTCATTGGATTTGAGTTTATCCATCTTAGTAAATACCCGAAAGATCTTTTGATCGCCTTTTTTAATAGAGTGTAAAAAATCACTCACTTGCTTATCAATCTCTAACTCTGGATGTCTTGCATCAATAAGTTGCAAATAAGCTTTAATAGAGACTCTTTCTAATAAAAATTCTGTAAGTTTCTCCTCCCACTCTTTTTTTTCCTCTTTGGAGACCTTGGCATACCCAAAACCTGGCAGATCAACAAAACGAAACTGCAACAAGTCTGTATTGCTTTTGTAGCTTCCATCAAAAAAGTTAATCAGTTTGGTCTTTCCTGGAGTTTGAGAAGATTTTGCTAGCTTTTTTTGATGAGCAATAGCGTTAATAAGCGAGCTTTTGCCCACATTACTTCTACCTAAAAAGACAATCTCTGCAACATTTGGAGGAGGGCAAAGAGAGAGTCTTGGCGCCGAGGTATTAAAGGAGAGATTAAAATGTAGTTGGCTCACTGTTGGCTCTCGTTTGCATCGGAGATATTAAAAATTACTTTAACAGGCTCTTTTGTTTTGCCACTAATGCTGGCAGTTTTGCTTTTTTCGTCAAAAATAATCTTTTCACCAATGAGTTTTCTTTTATTGCTCATATCCTCTAATACAGCATCTCCTGTCAGGTAGAACTCCTGTCTGATTGGGTAGTAGATGAAGCTATCTGCCTTGCCTCTAAAGCTTTGATTGTTTTCTAGATTGAGGGAAAAAGAGGTGTTCCCATCAGCTTCAAACTTCTCAATATCTCTGTTTTTGTCTAAAAATACTTGCACCTTATCTGCCCGCATAAGATCTTGACCTCGTGTGATATGAACCTCTCCAGCAAAAGTAGTTACACCTTTGGAATCATCGGCAACGACACTTTGAGATTTTATCTCTACTTGAGAGGAGAAGAGACTGATTGCGCAAAAAAAAGATAGTAAAAATTTTTTCATTGAAATAGTACTTTAAGAGTTTAATTTTTTGTAATAGTATCAAAAAAGTGTTTAGGAAAGAAATAGGGAATAGTCTTAGCTATTCCCTGTGTAGATCAGCTTCTATAAATAGACTTTTTACGGTTTTGCAATTAGCCTATCTCTGTAGAAACTCTAATAAAGATTTTCTCTTTTAAAATACTCTTTTGAAACACGGCACAAAGGACAAGCTTTTGGAGCTTTTTTCCCTCTGTGAATGTGACCACACACTTCGCAAACCCATACTTCATCTTGATCACTTTCGAAGAAACCATCTTTTTCTAAAGCAACTTGAAGCTCTTTATACTCTCTTTCGTGTTCTACTTCCACTTTGGCAATCCCCTCGAACATTCTAGCGATCTCTTTAAGACCCTCCTCTTTTGCAATAGCTGCAAAATTTGGATACATCTCGGTGTGTTCATAGTTTTCTCCTGCCATAGCAGTAGAGAGGTTTTTGAGAGTATCTTCATGCTCGTAACCATGAACAAGTTTATTGTAGGCTTTAAATTCAGCTAAAGCGTGCCATTTTTCATTGCTAGCTGCTTCTTGAAAGTGATCAGCAATAGCGTGCCATCCAGCTTCTCTTGCTAGTTCTCCAAAAAACTCATACTTATTTCTCGCTTGGGACTCTCCTGCAAAAGCTTTCATGAGATTAACAGCTGTAAGATTTTCTGTAGTGCAGTCCATCTCTTTACCACAACAGACAAGTGTACCGCCACCAACCTTTTGTACTTCTATTTCGTTGCCACAAATAGAGCATGTATAACTTTGATATTGTTTCATATTTCCTCCTCAATTATTTTTGGTTATTATAGAGCAATAATACTTAAAACTAAATAGGAAATATTCCTATTTGAAAAAACTATTTTTTTTCGCTATTATTCCAATAAAATATGAGAAAGAAACAGCGATTATGAAAAATTTTGAAGAGAGATTAAGAGCAAATAACCTCAAGACAACCCACCAGAGGTTAGCTATTTTAACAGAGATAGATAGAGCGGGGCATATCGATATTGACTCTTTATTTAAACTCATTACAAAGAGCTTTCCAACAATGGCTTTAGGCACACTCTATAGAAACATTACCGATCTGAAAAATAGATTGATTCTCTCTGAGGTAAAAGTGCCTTTGAAAAAAAATGTGTATGAGGTGACAAAAGAGGATCATATCCACCTTGTGTGCCAATCTTGTGGCAAGATTGAAGATTTTGAGCCAATTAAGAGTGTTGTTTTTGATGAGATTGCAGATAAAAGCGGATATGCAATTAAAGCAACGCAAGTGAGTATTACAGGCGTGTGCCAAGGGTGCAGGTAGTGTTTAATTTATTGTAAATTTTGCTTGGATTGTGTCTGCTTTGAGAACTCTTGTGTCAAGATTAAAAATAAGATCTTGTCCTGTTAATTTATCTTGTTTGTAAAAGATCTCAAAAGTACCATTGGTTGCAACAAGGTTCTCTGCTTTATTGTAGATAATTTCTTTAGCATGGAGCTCATACCCTTCGGTGCTCATATATCTTCCTGTGCCGTGAATCAAGAGCTTTTCAGGGTGTATCTCTATGGTGTCTCCACTAATTCCCTCAATTTCCCCAGTGGTTCCTCTATAGATATAGCCATTATACAAAATATTCCTATTGGCAAAATGCAGACCTCTATCGGCAAATAGAGATTCTATCACACCATCTGTTGTGATATTGTAGATCTCAAAGTCTTCAAACTCAATAGCAGCTATCTCCTCAGAAGTTCCCCGTACTATATTGGTCGTATCCATAAAAAGTGACCAAATAAGGACTGCTAGAAAAAAAAGCAGAAAAAAAAACTTGGTTTTTAGAGCCATTGGTTGATGTACTCGTTAGTGAGGTTTTTTTCTTGAATGAGCTTTTCTATCATGAGGGCAACAGCCCCGTCCCCGCCCTGTTTTTCTAAGATTTCATCCACAAAGGGTTTGATCATAGGGTTCGCATCTTGGAGCGTAAAGGATCTTCCAGCTGATTGAAGCATTTGCAGATCGTTAAGGTCATCACCAATAGCACACACATTCTCTAGAGAGATTTTCTCCTTGGTGCAGATCTTTTTTACCATCGCTAGCTTATTTTTACAGTTTTGTTCGATATAGTGCACTCGAAGTTCTTGGGCTCTTTTTGCAACAATAGGAGAGTCTCTTCCTGTAATAATCGCCACCTTAAAGCCTAAATCACACCATGTTCTAATAGCTAGTCCATCTTTCACATTAAAAGATTTACTCTCAACTAGGTTGGAGTCATAAGTGATAGCACCACTTGTCAAGGTGCCATCCACATCTAAGACTAAAAGCTCTATCAAAGGGTTCCTTTGGTGCTTGGAACCTGATTCATTCTCTCATTCAGTTTCACAGCGTCTCGCAAGGCAACAGCAAAGGCTTTAAAGGCAGCTTCAACAATGTGGTGCCTATTCTTGCCTCTTTTAAGGACAATATGCGCAGAAATATTTGCATTGGTGACTAAAGCTCTAAAAAACTCCTCAACAAGTTCCACATCAAAATCTCCTATAACTCCATCAATAGCAACATCATAGTGCAGAAAAGCTCTTCCGCTTAAATCTAATGAAACCTCAACGGCAGCCTCATCTAATATAACAACTCTTGAGGAGAACCTCTCAACTTTGCCTACAGGAAAGATCTCACTATAAAGGGCTTTTCCTACAACAATGCCTACATCTTCCACGCTATGGTGAAAATCAACATGCGTGTCACCATTGCAAGTGAGTTCTAAATCGATGAGAGAGTGTCTAGCGAATGCGTCAAGCATATGATCAAAAAAGCCAATTTTTGTATCTATCTCTGATTTTCCTGAACCCATAAGCTCAAGCTTGCTTTGAATATTTGTCTCTTTTGTTTCTCTTTGGATCTCTTTCATATTTGTCCTATTCTGCTACAACTACAGCACTGTTGAGCGCATATTTATTTTTAAAATTTTTGGCACTATCTTCGTTGGAGAAACCAGGAATAATCACT
>JAABTA010000076.1 GCA_011390075.1 Helicobacteraceae bacterium
AATCTTTTTCCAGCTAGGAACGGTTGGTATTTTTGTAAACTCTTTGGTTGAATCATCAAAGTGATTGATACTCTCTAAAGATTTAAGACTAATTCGCTCAACACTAGAGGGATAGATCTTAAGAATAAAAAAGCGTAGAACTATAATAACAAAAAGAGCTGGAGGCACAGCGTAGAGCATCCACCCCAAAAAACTTGGAGCACTAGCGCCTAAAAGCCCAACAGCAATAGCATTAGGTGGGGTGCCTATAATAGTCCCCATACCTCCAATATTAGCAGAGACGGTAATGGATAACAGCAAAGCTTTGGCAAAATTGTCTTGAAGACTAAAGGTGGCCAAAATAGGAGTGACAACTGCTAGCATCATTGCTGTTGTGGCAGTGTTTGAGATAAACATAGAGAGAGTAAAAGTAATGGCCATGAGCCCTGTTAAAACATTTTCTGGCTTCTCCCCTACAAAAAAGAGCACCTTTTTAGCTAGCCAAAGATCTAGCTTTGTTTTAGAAGCGGCAGCTGCCATAATAAACCCAGCAAAAAAGAGAAACACAAGAGGAGAAGACCATGGGTCTAAATAGGCTTTCCAGTTGGCGTCTGGGTCTTGAAAATTAAAGTCATCAAATCCAAGTAATAAAATATTTAAAGCAATAATCAGCAAAGAGACAGCAAAAGCAGGAATGGCTTCGCTCACCCAAAGCCCTCCTGCAAAAATGAGAATAAAGAGTGTAAGCACACCACTCTCACTGAGTCCGCTGTAGCTTGGAAGAAACGCAACTAAGCAAGCAAAAAGCAGTGAGAGAGAGAAATTAATAACATTTTTATTAACAGGTTCTTTAAAAGTTTTGTTAATAAATCTCTCTAGATGCTTTCTAGAATCTAACATCTACTGCTCATTAAATCCCTCAACCTTAGCAGAGATAATTTTTTGCTCCTCTACGGGTCTGTCTTGCATGCCAGTTTGGCAGTTTTCTATTTTTTCTACCACATCATAGCCATCAATCACCTCACCAAAAATTGTGTGATTTCCATTGAGCCACGGAGTTGGAGCGCAAGTGATAAAAAATTGGCTTCCATTGGTTCCAGGACCTGCATTTGCCATTGCTAAAAGACCTTTTCTATTAAAAGTTACTTCTGGTTTGCACTCATCCTCAAAAGGTTTGCCCCAGATAGACTCACCACCCATACCACTTCCAGTAGGATCACCTCCTTGGACCATAAAATCTTTAATCACTCTATGAAAAATAATTCCATTGTAATATCCATCTTTTGCGTGTCTTGCAAAATTCTGACACGCTTTGGGAGCCACTTCTGGAAAGAGTTTAAGCTTAATCGTTCCTTGGTTTGTTTCTAGATCTATTATTAAATCTAAATTTTCTGACATCTGTGTACCTTTAATTTTTAATGGTATTATATCAGTAATGGATAAAGAATTTAATACAATTATTTTAGGTGCTGGTGCTTCTGGGCTCTTTTTGGGAGCAAATTTGTCTCAAAGTGTAGCCATTATTGATGGCAATTTAGTAACAGGAAAAAAGATCTTAGTTAGCGGTGGTGGTAAATGCAACCTCACAAACAGATATGTCTCAGCTCAAAACTATCTAGGAGACAAAAACTTTATAGAGCCTCTATTAGAGCGCTTTAGCAATCAAGATCTCTTAGACTATTTCAGATCGCAAAAGATTGAGTTTGAACTCAGAGAAAACACCCAATACTTTTGCAAAACAAGTGCTAGAGACATTGTAGAGGTGCTAGAAAAAAACACAAAGCACTGCCACTTTTTTTTGGGGCAAAAGATTATCAAGGTAGAAAAACACAAAGATCTTTTTGTTGTGACTACAGACAAAGCAATCTTTAAAGCCCAAAGGGTGGTTGTTGCTTCTGGCTTAGAGAGCTATAAACAAATTGGAGCCTCCTCTATTGGATTAGATATTGCCAGATCTTTTGGAATGGGTGTTATTAAAACAGCTCCTGCCTTAGTGGGCTTCACGGTTCAACCTGAGGAGTTTTGGTTTAAAAAACTCAGTGGAATCTCATGCAAAGCAAAAGCATATATTGGCAACAAGAGCTTTGTAGGGGATATTCTTTTTACCCACAAAGGAGTGAGCGGGCCACTCATATTAAACGCCTCTGTCTATAGAAGCAAAGGCAGTATAGAACTGGACTTTTTGCCAGATTTTGACTTTAAAAAGATAGTAGCGAGTAATAAGTTTATTTCCACTACCATGCCTCTAGCAAAAAGGTTTCTCAAAGAGTTTTTAGAGGCAAAAAAGATTAAAGATGCCCCTTTTAAAGATCTCAAAAAAGAGGACAAAGAGATTATAAAAACTCTCAAAGCCTACACATTTGCTCCAGCTGGAGATTTTGGCTATGCAAAAGCAGAGGTAAGCAAAGGTGGGGTTGATACACAAGAGCTCAACCCTCAAAATCTAGAGAGCAAAACTGTTAAAGATCTCTTCTTTATTGGAGAGGTTGTAGATGTAACAGGAGAGCTAGGAGGCTACAACTTCCAGTGGGCCTTTAGCTCGGCTTTTTGTTGTGCAGAATATTTAAAGGGTAATGAATGAATGAATTTTCACAGATGGTCTTTGCAAAAGTTGGCTTTAACAGCGCCGTTCAAGGAAAAGTTGATATTCCAGAGGGTGCATCAAAGCTAGCCCTTGTGTTGCCAAAAGCACAAGACAATAGAAACGACAAAGCATTAGAGAGAAAAATCCTCTCCCTCAGTGATGCGGGCATTGGTGTGGCACTGATGGATCTTTGGGACGAAGATGAGTGTTGCGATATAAACATTGTGAATAATCAAGAGTTTTTAGAGACGAGAGTTGCTGAGATCTTAGAGTGGGCAAAAACCTACAAAGCTTTTCTTGGTGCAGAGATTATCATAGTGGGTGTAGAAACAACAGGAGAGCTTCTTCAAAAAAAATATCTTGGCAAAAGCATCACAATAGATGCAAACACCACCACCAAAGATCTCCAAAAGCTTTTAGAGCTTGCATAAGGAGATACTTAGGTGAATGGCTTTACAGTTATAAAAGTTGTTATCACTGTTGCTCTTATTGCCTTTGCCCTTTCTAACGAAGGTTTTAGAGAGCTTCTGAGTTTAGTTTTTTAAAGGAAGTAGTTTTGATTATAGATACCCACATTCATTTAGACAGCACACGGTACGATGAGGATTTAGAAGAGGTGCTTAAAAGAGCCAAGAGTGAGGATATACGAGGATTTATTATCCCAGGAGCTGATCCTAAAGATTTTAAAAGAGCCAAAATTATTAGTGAAAGCTACTATAATATTTTTCTCTCAAGTGGCGTACACCCATACCACGCAAGGGAGTTTATTTTAGAAGAGGTTGAGGAATTTGCCCTTGATAAAAATTGCGTAGCTATTGGTGAGTGTGGCCTAGACTACTACAGACTCCCCGAAACACAAGAGGAGATCGACGAAGAAAAAAGAGTGCAAAAAGAGGTGTTTATTGCCCAGATAGAACTGGCAAAAAAGCTCTCTTTGCCTCTTATTGTTCATGTAAGAGAGGCCAACCAAGATAGCTACGATATTTTGAAACAGACAGAAGCCAAAGAGGTCGGCGGTGTGCTTCACTGCTATAACGCCAGCGAACTTTTATTAGATCTCGCAGATGACAACTTCTATTTTGGTATTGGAGGGGTACTCACCTTTAAAAACGCCAAGGCACTCCCAAAGATCTTAGAAAAAATCCCTCTTGAAAAAATCCTTATAGAGACAGATGGCCCCTATCTCACCCCCCACCCTTACCGTGGCAAAAGAAACGAACCTAGCTACACAACATTTATTGCCGAAAAAATAGCTGAGATCTTACAAGTAGATCGCACAGAGGTGGAGAGAGTCACCTCAGAAAATGCCCTTACTCTGTTTAAAAGATTAGAGATTGCTTAAAATCCTCTTCTCCCCTAGTGAGACAAAACAAGAGGGAGGAGACTTTCCACCCATCAACAAAGCCTCCTTTATCTTTCCTGAACTTTTCCCCAAAAGAGAAGCGATCTTTTTAAACTATCAAGAACAAATCGATACATTAGATGAAGAGGGGTTAGAAAAACTCTTTGGTGTAAAAAAGAATAAAATAGCCCCTTTTAAGAAAAATATTTTAAAAGAGCCAACCCAAAAAGCAATCCTTAGATACACAGGAGTAGCCTACGACTATCTTGATTTTCCCTCCCTAGATACAAAAGCACAAGAGTTTATTGAAAAAAATGTAGTTATATTCTCAAATATTTTTGGTCCTATCCTAAGTGGGGATAAAGTTCCAAATTACAAATTTAAACAAGGTAACAAACTCCCTGACATCAACATCGAAAAGTTCTACAAAGAGCACTTCTCACATAAACTGGATGCATTTTTAGCAGGTGATATCCTCGATTTGCGAGCTGGATTTTACGAAAAATTCTACCTTCCAAACAAGCCCTACTACACCCTAAAATTTATCAAAAATGGCAAAGTCGTAAGCCACTGGGCAAAAGCCTACCGAGGCATAGTGCTCAAAGCACTGGCAAAAAACAACATCACCACCATAGATGCGTTTTTTCATCTTAACATTCCAGATCTCTCTTTGCTGGAGATACGAGAGAGCAAAAACAAAAAAGAGATTATCTTTTCAATAGAGGCATAGGTAACTTTAAAATATGGTAGAGGGTTTTCGGCATCTACTTTGAAAGATTGTAGATTGTTTTTTCAAAAAAGCCAATCGCTGACTGGCAAATTGAAATTTCAACTCTCTTTTACTCACTATACCTATCTTATCAGCCTATAGAAATTGAAGATGATGTACATATCCACAAGTAACAGTAAAGTTAAGAGTCCAGTCCCATACCCTACTCTTTTTGAGGGTTTGTTTTTTTTATTATTTTTGACTAAAATTACGCAAATTTAAACAAAGAGAGTAGATGGTACAAGAGGATATAAATACGCTCAGGCAGATGAATGCTATTGCTGTTACAAAAGATCAGGAGCTAGAAAAAAACATCCATTTTCTTCTCAATGAGAGAGTGGGTGAGCTGATTGTTCTTAATCCTTCTAACCTTAACAAGCATAATCTCAATAAAAAAGATCCCCATGTGGTTCTTTTTGCAGATGAGGATCTCAAACTTATTAAGTTTTTAAAAAAGGTTTTCCCAAAATCGTATATCATCCACTCCACCGATAACTCCAATGCAGATTTTTTGCGATCGTCTGTGAAAGCTGGTTCTTCTGGCTTTGTTGAAAAAAATATTACTAGCGAGGCTCTGTTTCGTTCTTTGGCCACTTCTATTGAGATCTTTAGGCTGGATAAAAAAATAATTGCCACAAGCAAAAACTTTCAAAAGATCTCTAATAATCTCAGTGGCATTGTTACTATTAGTGATGGAAAAAAGTTTTATTGGGGTAATAAAAAGTTTATCAATTACTTTAAAGTTACCAACCTCACTGATTTTAATCAAAAAATCGGT